>JAISSL010000282.1 GCA_031273145.1 Zoogloeaceae bacterium
AAGGTCGCCAGTACCCGTTTGCCGTTGCCGCGCACCTGTTTGATCGCCTGGGCAAGCGGCAAATCGGAAAATGGGATGATGCCGGAGCTGAGTTGTTCCATGCGTTCGCTCGTGATGTCACGCATTCTTCCATTGGCATCACGCCTGGGGTCAATCAAGGTACCTTCCAGAATTACCGTGACCTTCTCGTCTACATAGAGAATGGTTCCATTCAGGTAAACTTCATAAAGGCCAAGGTAGTCGGTTTTGGTCACGCTTTTCACCTTGGTATTCAGGATTTTTTCGACCGTTTCGCGGACTTTGGCTTCCTTCTTGTCTTCCTTGGCGCAGGCGGGAAGCGTGAGGGCGAAAAACAGGGCGGCGAACAGGGAGAGCAGTTTGCGGGACATGGCAGGTCTCGGTAAAGAAAAGGCGCTTATTATAACTTCCCTCCATGCTTTCGCGTGGGTGGCTCTGTTAGAATGCTAACCCTTTTGCTTTCCCCATTTTGTCCATCATGTTTTCAGGCATTGTCGCGGCCATCGGTCGCATCACGCAGGTTACCCCGCGCGAAGTAGGCGCGCGATTGACCGTGGAGCCGGGCGCGCTCGATATTTCCGGCGTCTCCCTGGGCGATTCGATTGCCCATGCGGGCGTTTGCCTGACTGTCGTCGAAAAGGGGGATGGCTATTACTGCGTGGATGTCTCGCCGGAGACCTTCTCCTGCACCGTGGGGCTTGAAAAACCGGGAGAAGTCAATCTGGAAAAGGCGCTTTGCTTGGGCGACCCGGTAGGCGGCCATCTGGTTTCCGGGCATGTGGATGGCGTGGGCGAGGTGCTGCGCTTTACGCCCATTGGGGATAACCGCGAGCTTACCATCCGCGCCCCGCATGAAATTTCCCGCTACATTGCCCGCAAGGGTTCGGTCACGGTAGATGGCTGTAGCCTGACCACCAACACGGTAGCGGGGGATGATTTCAGCATCAACCTGATTCCGCACACTCTGACAGTTACGACTTTGGGGCGCTTGCAGGCCGGTGACAAGGTTAATCTGGAAATAGACCTGATTGCCCGCTACGCCGAGCGAATGTTGACCCCGGAAGGAGCGCAGACATGAGCGCGCTGGAAGTATTGAAAACGGAAGATGGCGCGAACATTGCGCCGGTGGATGAAATTATTGCGGACATTCGCGCCGGACGGATGGTCATTCTGGTGGATGAGGAAGACCGGGAAAACGAAGGCGATTTGATTATTGCCGCCGAGCATGTGACCCCGGAAGCCATCAATTTCATGGTGACGCACTGCCGGGGCTTGGTGTGCTTGACCATTACCGAGGCAAGGGCGCGGCAACTGGGCTTGAACCCGATGACGCATGACAACAAGTCGCCTTACAGCACGGCCTTTACGGTTTCCATCGAGGCTGCGAGTGGGGTGACGACCGGCATTTCCGCCTTTGAGCGCGCTCACACGATTCGGGTTGCGGTTGCGGCGAATGCGCGTCCTGAGGACATCGTGCAACCGGGGCATATCTTTCCCATTACCGCGCGTCCGGGCGGGGTGCTGGTACGCGCCGGCCATACCGAGGCGGGATGCGACCTTGCCTTGCTTGCCGGGTTGGAACCCGCCGCCGCCATCTGCGAGATATTGAACGAAGATGGCAGCATGGCGCGTCTGCCCGATTTGCTCACGTTTGCTCGGCGGCACGGCTTGAAGGTGGGGACGATTGCCGATCTGATTCATTATCGCGCCGCTTCGGAGACTCTGGTTGAGCGGGTTGCTTCCCGCCCTATCCAGACGCCGCATGGGGAATTCATGCTGCATGTCTATTTCGAGCGGATTTCCGGCACGGCG
This sequence comes from Zoogloeaceae bacterium, assembly GCA_031273145.1. GTDB lineage: Bacteria > Pseudomonadota > Gammaproteobacteria > Burkholderiales > Rhodocyclaceae > Azovibrio. The sequence continues at coordinate 1,831 of JAISSL010000282.1, forward strand.
AATCTGGCGCTCGTCAAGGGCGAAATTCCCGCCGACCGGGAAACCCTGGTGCGGGTGCATGAACCCTTGTCGGTTCTGGATTTTCTCGACTCAAGCGGACATGCCTATTCCATTGATGAGGCAGAAGCCGTGATTGCCAAAAATGGGCATGGCGTGATTGTGCTCATGCACCGCCCGGAAGGCAGCGCGGAAATTCTCCAGAGATTTTCCGCGTCGCGCGATGAAGCCTCGCGGGGCGTTCGCTGGGATCCGCGCATTCACGGGATTGGCGCGCAGATTCTGCATGATTTGGGCGTTCGCAAGATGCGCCTGCTTGCCAGTCCGAAGAAGATACCTTCCATGACGGGCTTTTCGCTGGATGTCGTCGGCTTTTTCCCGCCCGCCTCTTGTACGGAGAACGAATCTCATGACCCTGCCTGAATCCATCCCGCGTTACCCGGAGCTGCTTGACGGCGCGGGGCTGAAAATCGGCATCGTCATGAGCCGGTTCAACGCGCCGATTTGTGAGCAATTGCTTGCCGCGACGGCGCAGGAATTGCGGTGTCTGGGCGTTGCCAGCGCGGATATTCGCATTGTGACGGTTCCCGGCGCGCTGGAAATTCCGTTGATTTTGCAAACGCTGGCGCAGAGCGAAAAACCCCGCTTTGACGCGCTGATTGCTCTGGGCGCGGTCATTCGCGGCGATACGTATCATTTTGAGGTCGTTGCCAACGATGCCTGCCGGGGCGTGCTGGATACCCAACTGGAAACGGGGCTTCCCATTGCGAACGGCATTTTGACCTGCAATACGGATGAACAGGCGCTTGCTCGGACGACGCAAAAAGGGACGGATTGCGCCCGGACGGCGGTAGAAATGGCCTGCCTGATCGCCCGGATTCGGGAAAATCCACTCTGATTTTTCAGGACGTTTTCGATTCAATGATGACCATTTTTACCCTCTCCCGCCCCTTCGGGGCACCCTCTCCCACAAGTGGGAGAGGGCAAACTATCGTCTGCAAGACTGGCGGGCGGCAGGTTGCCGCCCCTACAAGACAACCGTTGCCGCCTGAAATATTTTGTAGGGGACGCAATCTGCGTCCCGTCCCAGGCCAGATTAACAAAATTGCCGTCTGCAAGACCCATGACTAAAAAACCGCCGCCTCCCGACCGACATCTTGCGCGCGCTTTGGCGTTGCAGGGGCTTTATCACTGGCAGATCAGTGGTACGGATGAAACGACCATTGAAGCGAATCTGGTCGAGCTGGTCTTGACGCAGGAAGAGGGGAGCGCTTCCCGTCCCCGGCGCGAAGCGGATATGGAACTTTGCCGCGCCCTGTTGCACGGCGTGATGCGCGAGCATGTCATGCTGGTTGAAAGTCTTGTGCCTGCGCTGGATCGTCCTTTTGCGGAACTTTCCCCGATTGAGGCGAATTTGCTGCTGATGGCGACCTGGGAATTGACGTATTGTCTGGATACGCCTTACCGGGTCATTTTGAATGAGGCAATTGAGCTTGCCAAGCGGTTTGGCAGCAATGAGGGACATCGTTACGTCAATGGCGTACTGGATAAGGTTGCCGCCGCCCTGCGCCCAGAGGAAATTTCAGCCGCAAAATAGTCTTGCGAAGGTGGGAATCCAGACCTGTAACGGGACGCAGGTTGCGTCCCCTACAAGTTGTTCAATGCGCGTCCCCTGAATTTGTCCGTAGGGGCGGCAACCTGCCGCCCGCCCACACTTACGGAAGGCAAACGGCAAGCCCTGATTCGTCTTACTTCATGGCTTCAAGCTCGTCGGCGCGTTGTGCGGTTTTTCGGGCGACGCATTCGTGGTGCATGAGCCATCCGGTTTGTCCGCCTTCGACTTCGCCATCTTCAGCGACATAGTTCTCTCCGCTAGTGCCACATGCCTTGTCACGTTCCTTGATCCATGCGCGTTGCGTGTTTCTCAGATTGTCCTTGTTGGCAACCCTGCCCATTGCAACCTTGTAGACGGCATTCAGCCTTTTATCCTGACGCTTTGCTTCTTCTGACGCGCAGTCAATCATGGCGGGCATGTTGCCGCCGGTATCATTCAAGCATTGGTCGTATGCGTTTGCGGTCTGGGCGGATGCCGACAAGGACGCGGAAGCCAGAATGGCTACGGCAAACAGTTTTTTCATGTGCATGATGGCTCCAATGGGATGTTCGTGATTCAGACAAGTCTTACAACAGAAAAAGTTCCATGTTCCGCTATGCCAACAGTTTTGCCTTCTGCTGAGCAAATTCCTCTTGATTGATGATGCCGTTCGCAAGCAAGGCTGCCAGTTTTTCAAGTTTTGTGACTACATCGTCTCCAGTCGGCTGGACATGTTGTGATGCAGATTTTCTGGCCTCTATTGCGTCGCGGACTTTGTTGGTGAAAACGACGACGGTCTTTTTCCAAACGTTATCAATAACCCGTGACGCACCTCCATCTGAAATCGTGATTTTGCCGAAGAAGATTCCTGTCTCGCCCGAAACGGAATTAACCTTATCAAGGTCGATTGCTGTTTGCTTAAGGCCATATATCATGCCTTTGTCAAGGAAAATGATGCGCTTGTCAGTGAGCGTGATCAGCCAGGTATTTCCATCCATAAGCCCGGACGTGAATGCAAGAACTTGTTCGCCAGCAGAGAGGATTTCGGGCAGGTGATTCAATTCTTTCTTGGTGAAAAACTGGTCATCTCCGATTTCCTTTGCTATGCGGTCATATTCGCGTTTACGCTCGTCTCGCGATGCGTTTTTGAAGTCAAAAGCCATGTTCATTTCCTTTCAGTTCATGAGTTGTTGATGCCGAATGAATTGTCACTTGCAAGGTTGGTTGAAAAATTCAACGACTTCGCCAGGGGCGGGGTCGTCAGGTTGTCAGGTTGAATGAATGGTCATGCGCTGAAATCCTCATAGCCCTCATCCGAGTCAAATCGGTTATGCCACCTTGCGCCCGAGACTTCCGGCAACAAGTCTCTGCGCTGCCCCCAGTTAAGGATATGGGCATCATTAACTGCATCGTCATCTTCTTGTTTGGGCTTGAGTACGTTAAGCCCGGAAGCGTTACATGCTGGCTGGTGAGCGTAGATGAGCAATCGCTCAACGAGAGCAATTTGACGTGACCATTCTTCGTTTTGCGGAGTGCCGTCATAGCCGCCAAGGCGTCCGACGTAGACCGTTACGTTGCCTGCGTCTGCATTGTAAACAGTCCACTCATGCTGCCCAAGCCGCTTGCCAAAGGTCTGTTCGCCTGCTTTCCCAATGTAAAGCAGAACATTCGAGCCATAGACAGGATGCGCGCCATAAATCTGGTAGACCCCGTAATCATTGGAATCATTGAGTTCAAGCGCCTTTTCATAGGGAAAACCTTCCCAAACGACATGTATGATTGCCATGTGATTCTCCTATTTTTCGTGCTTATTCGTCGGGCTGTTGGGGCAACCGCTCCCTGTACCCGTAGAACCGCACCAGCGACATTTATTTGCGCCGCTACCGTGACGATGCTTCTTCGTTGGGCTGTGTGGACAGCCACTGCCGTAACCGGAAGTGCCGCAGAATTCGCACTTCTTCTCATCCCCGGAATGCTCGTGTTTCTTGGTCGGGCTGTTGGGGCAGCCGCTGCCGTAACTTGTCGAATTGCAGTACCTGCACTTGCTCATGGTCATACTCCTGATGCGTAAAAACATAACCCAGTATGACAAAACCCCATTTTCAAATGCTAAGAAGTTCTTAGCATTAAACCTTTGTATTCCTAAGATCATCTTAGCCTCTCACGCGGCAAGAGGCTGTGCATGTCCACCTTCTCGAAGCGCCTCAAGGAAGC
>JAISSL010000294.1 GCA_031273145.1 Zoogloeaceae bacterium
CACGTCAACAAGACTTCGCGGGATCAGTTCGAGATTCGCACCCACCTGCGCCTGATGGACATTGTTGACCCGACCGAAAAGACGGTAGATGCCCTGATGAAACTCGACCTGCCCGCCGGCGTGGACGTGGAAATCAAGCTGCAATAAGGACGCCTCTATTCCTTTTGCATCCCATCAGGCAGTCCTGTTCCGGGCTGCCTGTTTTTATGGGATGTCGTTTTTCAGCCTCATAATGTTGAAAGAAAAGCATGTACGATAGTACCGCAGGCTTTGTTGTAGTCCCAATCATGGCGCTACTGTACGCTTTTATCATTGCAGCATTGGCGATGCCGCCTCTGCTGATGCTTCTTATTGCCAGGCACAAGAGGTGGCACGGGATAGTACGCATCATCTTGCTGTTGCTGGTTGCGTGGGGCTATACGTTCTGGATTGCCATTCCGTTCTACCAAGCATATGACTATGAAAAGAAAACGGAGGCGGCGCAAGCGAAGGGTAAAGCAGAAATCGCGGCTCACGAAAAGGAAGACTACGCCTACTTCCAGAAGAAATGCGCCGAGGACAGCGGACGCTTCATCTACAAGACTGTAACGGAGCCGCAGGAAAGCGTGTACATGATGAAGCCGAGGAAAGAGGCAACGCCTCAGGAACTGGCTGACCAGTTCTGGATGGGTGATCCGTATGGGATGTGGTTGGGACAGTGGAGTTTGCTCCAAAAGCAAAAAAACGCCGAAGGTGACGAACTTCCGATGTTTTCCTTTGTCGAAACTCATGACCTGGATCATCCAGATCAATTGTGGCGTTACTACCTTCGCGGTTTTCGGGAACCGGAGGATGGCTCATGTCCCTACGATACAAGATCGTTTCGCTGCGAACCTGCTGAAAACATACAAAGCCGTTATGGCATTACCTGGGACGACCTTTCTTCAAACGAAGACCGTCGTTATTGGGTTGCCAAGAGCCGCCTGCAAATTATTGACCTGCAAACGAAGGAAGTCATGGCGGAGCGGATTGGCTATGTCAGTGGCAAGCGTTACGCGAAGCAGCCGTGGGAAAGAGCCTACCCTGTTTGCCCCAAAAAGAAAATAAGAACAAGCTCGATTCATGACTGGTCAGCAGATGGGCGCTGGATTTGGTCTGTTCTGAACAATCTCCCGTTTGATGAAAGAGAACGCAGAGGACCGTGAATCAGGAAATGATGAAAACAGCACCATCTTCCAGCACTTTGCATTCCACCCCCGTCATTTCCACGTAGGCGGTAATTCAGTGCTTTTGCGTCTCCCCACCCGTCATTCCCGCGAAGGCGGGAATCCAGTATTTTTACACCGACATGGCACAGGGTTCATCATTCCCTTCATGCGAAAACCCTATGTCCTACTGGATTCCCGCCTTCGCGGGAATGACGGGGCGGGTGCTGTTACGCTGAATTCTCGCCTTCGCGGGAATGACGGAGTGGATTCCGCGACTTCGCGCGGAATGACTGAGTTTTGCGGGCGGCAGGTTGCCGCCCCTACGGACACTACACCACGCACTGAAAGAGGCATCACGCATTGATACGCCTGTAGGGGACGCAACCTGCGTCCCGTTACAGGTCTGGATTCCCTCCTTCGCGGGAATGACGGAGTGGGTACGGTTACACTGGATTCTCGCCTTCTTCCCGCGCGCGCGAAAGTGACGGAGTGGGTGCTGTCGCCTTTTTCCCGCCTACGCGAAAATGAGCGGGGAGAAGGCGGCAAGGGTTGGACTTTCCCATGACGCGCATTGATAGACAATAACCCAACGAAAATATGAACCCGAACGCTTAAAATAGCCCTTCCCTTTTTTGATGCGTGTTTTCCTTGTCCTTTCTCAACGCCATTCCTTCGCTTTTCCCGCTTTCCCGGCGCATTGTGACGCTGGCCTGGCCGGTGCTGGTCGCGCAGTTGGCCTCTATCGGGATGGTGCTGCTCGATACCCTGATTGTAGGCCGCTATTCGACCACGCATCTGGCCGCGATAGCCCTGGGCGGCGGGATTTATGTGACCTTGATGCTGGGCATGGCCGGAGTCTTGCTGGCGCTAACGCCCATCATCGCCCAGAACTACGGCGCGGGACATATGGACAGAATCGGCGCGGACGCGCGCGATGGCTTTTGGCTTGCCGCAATACTCTCGGTCTCCGGCTTTGGGTTGCTTTCCTTCCCGCATTACTGGCTGGCTCTTGCCAATCTGGAACCGGAACTGGAAGCGGTGGCCGCAGACTACCTCTATCTGCTCGCCTTTTCCCTGCCTGCCGCTTTGGGGTATCGCGTATTCCACGCCACCGCCAACGCGCTGGGCTACCCGCTGCCGTTGATGTATATCGCGCTTACGGAAACCCTGCTGCACGCGCTTCTTGCCTTTATGCTGGTGGGCGGCCTGCCCGCGCTTTCCCTGCCCGCTCTGGGCGCGAACGGCGCGGCCATTTCGCAGATTATCGTCAATTGGCTGGCCTTCTTCATTGCCTGTTTTTTACTGGCGCGACATCCGCGTTTTGCGTCCTTCGCCATTTTTTCGATTCCCCTTGCCCAACTGCGCCCGCGTCTGGCTGCCTTGAAGGCGCTGTTGCGCCTTGGCCTGCCGATGGGTTTATCCTACCTGATTGAAGTCAGCGCCTTTACCCTGATGGCGTTCTTCATCGCCCGACTGGGCGTAGCCGAAGTCAGCGGCTATCGCATTGCGGCCAATTTTTCCGCGCTTACCTACATGCTGCCGCTTTCTTTGGCGACCGCAACCTCCGCGCTGGTAGCCCAGGCCGCCGGGGCAAGACAGGAACGGCTTGCCGTAGCCACCATCAGCGCCGGCCAAATGACCGGCATTCTCATCGCCATGACCGTTGCCTTGCTGCTCTATTTCTTTCGCTTTCCCCTCGTCCGTCTGGCGACGCCGGACGCGCAGGTAGTCGAAATCGCCGCCATGATGATTCTCTACATTGCGGCCTACCAGTTTTTCGACGCCATCCAGACGATAGCCGCCTTTTCCCTGCGCGCCTATAAAATCAGCTTCCTGCCGCTCTGCATCCACCTTTGCTGCTTTTGGGGACTGGGCATCGGCCTTGGCTTCTGGCTTGCGTTTTACGCGCCGATACCACAGGGTTCGGCAGGATTCTGGCAGGCTACCGTCCTCGCAACCATTGCGGCTTCTTTCTTTCTGGGCGGACTTTTGTTAATCGTGGTAAAAAGCCGCCTGCGGCAGAACATCGTAGCCTGCGCGACCACTCAGGAAAAATCTCATGAATGATAAATTTTTACCCTCATGCGGAGTTCGATGATGCCATGATTTTGCTATGCTTACTCCTCGTCTCTGCTGTTGTGTGGATAGCACTGGCCTATCTGGTCTGGAAGGTTTGGCGTATCGTCCAAAAAAAAGCGGGAGCGAAGTGGGAGGATGTCGCCACAGTTGGCCTTTCGCTCGTTGGCATTTGCTTCGTGCTTCTGCTACTCCTGACCTTATGTATCCTTGCTGGACTGGCATACACCTATACTCGCAATTACTATGGATACTGTACTTGGGGTTCGCGACATGTCGGCCTGGTTCCGGTCGAGCAGGATGGCGTCATCCGGTCTTGTACTGATTCGCCACTTGCGAAAGAAAACCTGCGTGGGCGCCGTTTCACGACGGAAGAACGGCTTGATATTGCGATCAATCACTATCTGTGCGATCAAAGATATATGGATTCCCAGTTGATAGCGAGGGCGGAAGGGATGAGAGGGGCATCACGAGATGATGTCGAGAAGCGGTTCACCCTGATTCCTTATGGCGGTAAAGACGAGTTTCTGCGGGAAAATCCAGACTGCTGCCAACTCACCTGGCGCGGCTCGGAGGGACTTGAGTTCCCTGTCTGGGACAGCGGCGCACTCACTGGCGATGGACTCGTCAGCGGCGTTGGCAATGGCATGTTTGCTTTCAAACACAAGGTTCGCTATATGGATCAGCAAGGAACCCACAAGGAAATTGAGACTGTCAATGCCTATATCAAGGTCAATAACTGTGGCTATCCAAGGAGCAAGGTAGATGGTTACTACTAAACAGGCTATTTCATAGCTCTGCAAACCAATGCAAAAAAACCAACCTCACACATTTTTTCAAGGAGAACAAGCATGACAACCAATATTCTCGTCGTCGGCGTGGGCGGACAAGGCGTCATGACGGCGGCGGAAATAGGAAAAATGACGATTTTTGCAAAATCGTTCTGAATTCTCTTGCTTTTATCTCAAAATGAGATAAATTAAGGACATGAAAATCATCAGCAATCGTCGCCTGCGTGAATTTGCCGAATGCTTCCCGGAAGCGAACACCGCCTTGCAGGCATGGCGCAAGGTCATCGAAAAATCCGGGTTCCCGCACTGGGGCGCGTTAAAAGCCGCCTTCCCCACTGTGGACAAGGTGGGCGACAAGATTGTTTTCAACATTGGCGGCAACAAGTTCAGGATTGCGGCGGGCATTTCATTTACCGCTCAAATCCTCTGGATCAAGGCCGTGTTAACCCACGCAGAATATGACAAAGGAGCATGGAAATGAGCGCAATTGCTACACAGAATGACATTGCCCAGGCATGGGGCGTGCTGCATCGCGCCCTGGGCTTGACCGACCGCATCCATGACGAGGCGCAATATAAGCGGCTTGCGGATTTTGTCGAATCCCTTGCCGATAACTTGCCCGACGACAAAACAGAGCCGCTTTGGAGCCTGGTCGAAATTATCACCGATCAGATCAAGGCTTACGAAGAGCGCCATTACCCGACACCAGAAGCATCCGGGGGGGAGATGCTACGGTTTTTCATGGAACAACACGGGTTGAAACAGTCCGACCTTGCGGAGATTGGCAGTCAGGGCGTAGTTTCCGAGGTTCTGGCGGGAAAGCGCGACCTGAACACGCGCCAGATTCGCGCATTAGCCGCGCGGTTCGGGGTGTCTCCCGCTGCTTTTATCTAAATTTTAGAAGGAGAACAAACATGACAACCAATATTCTCGTCGTCGGCGTGGGCGGACAAGGCGTCATGACGGCGGCGGAAATTCTCGCTCAGGCAGCCGTCGCGGAAGGATTTGACGCCAAAAAGACCGAAGTAGCCGGCATGAGCCAGCGCGGCGGCGTGGTCTCATCCCATGTGCGCTTCGGAAAACAGGTACTCTCGCCGGAAATCGAACCCGGCGAGGCAGACGTACTTTTAGGCTTCGAGGCGGCGGAAGCCATGCGCTGGAGCCATTATCTGCGCCCGCAAGGGGTGGTCATGCTTAACCATCTGCGCTTGACGCCCCCTATCGTCTCGCTTGGCCTGTTCGACTATCCCGCCGACCCGATTGCCTCTATCCGCGAGCGGGGCATGACCGTCCATGACTTCGACGCCGGCGAAATCGCCCGCGAACTAGGCGACCTGCGCCTCGTCAATACCATCATGCTGGGCGCAATTTCCGAACATCTGCCCTTCCCCGCCGAAACCCTGAAAGAACGCATCGTCCATCGCTTCCATA
>JAISSL010000044.1 GCA_031273145.1 Zoogloeaceae bacterium
TCCCTTACGTCAACGCATTATCAGGACAATGCAGGGAACAAATGATCTGTCCGGTTTTACCCGGTGGGGGACGTGATGAGACAGGCAGATTTGCGTTTGAAATTCCTTCCCCGGTCAAACAGCTGGAGTCAGTTGCAATAGACCGTTCCGTTGCCGGTGCAGACCTTGCCGTCATTTCGGATCAGGGTTCCCGCCTTGTTCCGTACATAGGAACGCCCCTGGTTGTCGTAGCAGAATCCCTCATTGCAGGTGGTCTCGATTCCAGCAGCCCTGGTTTCTGGTTCGCGTGGCGTTTGCGCTTTTGGTTTATCTGCCCTGACCGCGCCAGACCCATTCATCCCGGCTACGCTTGCGTCCCCCGATTTTGCGTCACTTGATGGCACGGAGGCGCGGTTTGGGGCATCAAGCGGAGTGGCCTGAGCCTTTGTCCCTTGCTGTCCCGGCGTTGCGGGAGCGTTTGCTTTCTGCGATACCTGGTCGTCCTTGTAGATATTCTCCGTCCTCGCGCCGTCGTCGCAGGGCATGTTTCGGTATTCCGTCCTGCCATCCGACGTACTGCATTTGAACACTTCCGCCTCTGCCGTGGGAAGCAGGAGAAGGGTTGCGACGAGAAGCAATGCGGCTCTCATGATGAATTTCCTCAATGAATATGACGGTATTGTGCTACCGAAATAGGGGTTTGTCAAAGCGGGGAATCGGGAATGGGAATCCGCCGAATGGTTCAGTAACCTGACTGTTCGGGAAAACTGCCGTGGGCAGCCGCATCCCGAAGCGACTCAGGCAAACGCCAGCGAAACAATTTGCCGCTGCTCATAGCCCAAAGTTCCGCGCCATTCCAGGAAAACGCCAGTCCAGATAGCTCGCCCTTGAATTGGGATGTATCCAAGCGGACGGGAGTACGCTTCTGCTTGATATCCCACAAGACAACCTGCGTGCTGGCGCCACTACCTTGACCACTCGACCCCAAGGCCAGGAATCTGCCGTTGGCTGATCGCGCGGCGGCTCGCAGTGTATTCGAACGTCCCAACAGCGCGGACAAGACATGTCCATCCTTCAGGTTGATTACGTGCATCCCCACGAAAGGATCGTCGTTACGGTCGCCGGGGATGGGACGTAGCGCGGGCGGTATGTCCCCATCATTATATATGAACCCGGTGGCAATCCAGTTTGCTTCTGGCGAGCCAATCGGCGCTGCCACATGCCACATGCTGCCACCGTTGGGTCTCGGCGTCACCCATGCCCGTATGACGCGACCACTCTCTGCGTCAAGCTCGGCGACCCCATACGAATCCTCCACCCAAAAGGCTTTGGCGTCACGCCAGAGCGCCAGTTTGTAGACTCCCATTATTGAGCTCCTTGCGGAAGCAAACACCGGCTTGAAAACCCACGGCTCATTCTCCGCAGTGGGGGACGTCGTTGGACGTAATACATAGAAATCGAGTATTGCGGGCAATTGATCGCCCGCCAATATCCAGCTTTTACCAGCGAGAGGATTTTTGCCCACCTCAGGCCACATAACCGTGCGGCGCGTAATCTTGCGTGTTTTGACATCGTAGGAGGTCAGTTCATTGACTTCACGCTCCAGTGTCCCACCGGCAAACCATACCGTATGTCCGTCGGCGCTCAGGAATGATGAGCGCACATCCCCGCCCCGCCAGATCGCCTCTGCCTGCCAAATGCCAGCGGCTTCATGAAAGCGCCAAACACCGCATGGCTGCTTGCTGCCGTCCCACACCTCTACGCTGAATACCAAATCGCCATCGGGTAACACAAGCAGTCTTCCCGGATAGATGTTCGGATAGCGATACGTAGCGCGTGGGTCAATTACCAGCGCATCCAAACTAAAACCCTGCCCCGCGATGAGGGGCGCATCCGCATCGGGCGCGGTCAACATCAACTCTGGCGCGACCTTCGGCGGCTCAACAGGTTGTACCCATGCTAACGGAAAATCTGCAATTTCCACTTTCCCCGGCAACCCGGCAAGCGCGTCCCGCAACGCGATGAAAACTGAAGCAGGCACAATATAGTCACGACTGTAAGGCAAGGGACCACAACCTGGAAAGAAACACCACTCCCCAAAAATAAATTTTTTAAACTCACGCCAGTTGGAATACTCTGGATTGGGATAACTGTCTGCCCCCTTCATAACAATGATGGTTGTCGGCTGTCCGAACATTGCTGTGGCATCAATCAGCCAAATGACGATTTCGCTGGCACGACTGCCGGTGAGACCGTAGCTCTTTTTCCTTGTAGCAAACAATTGGTTATAACGGTTATCGAAACTTTTGAACTGGATATGACTATTTGAGCCGGTGTTCACGTTTGCGCGTTCCAGCGCGAACAGATGCTCCATTTCCGCAGGCAGAATCGCCCCCTGTTCAACCGCCTGCTGTAATCGCGGCAGGGAAGGATTCGCCAGTTCATCGCGCAAATCGGGGCGATGCGACAGCAATACCTTGTCCCAGACGGCAGCCTCGTAATCTACCCACCATATTTCTTTACGCCAGTAGTGCACGTTTTCAAGCGAACCACTGGGTTTCGCCTCGAACTTGAATCCCCCTAGCCGCTTCAGTGCCTGCTGCACTGCGGGTTGAACCTGCTCGAAAGGCGCGTCAACGCGCAGTTGAACCGTGCTGGCCACATCTGCGGCATCGCCTCTCTCCCAGAGCAGAATCTCTTCCTTCCGCCCGGAGGCAACCACGGCGCGTTTGGGGAATTTCGTTGCGGATTCAATCCGCCAGCGCGCACCATCAACCGTCGTCTCTGGAATCGGCTCCGCCAGACCTAAGTGCGATACCGCCCCCGCGAACAGGCAAACCGCCATTCTTGCAATGTCCTTACGCATTCAAATGCCTTTGTGATAAATCCACCAGCAAAGATATTACCATGTTCCCGTTTATGACCAGAGTACAGATGGGCAGCAAGCGGAGAACCATGACTTTGTGTCTATTGCCTGTTGCCAAGAGAATGCCGCTTCTGTATGATGTACCTGGGTTGTTAGCTCAGTTGGTAGAGCAGCGGACTCTTAATCCGTAGGTCGCGAGTTCGAGCCTCGCACAGCCCACCAGACACCTATCCGCACAATTCCGATATAGTCCGGCAAGCCTTCGATAATCAAGGCTTCTGGACTTTTTCTTTTCGGCCTGGTTCCATTTATTTCGTTGCCATCCGCTTTGCCCCGGATGTTCTCGCCGCCTTCAAGGCAACCGGCAAAGGCGGGCAAACCCGCGTCAATAACGTCATGCCAATCTGAAAGGCGCGGTCGTTGGGCTTCATATTCCCCTCCCAATTGGGCGGCGCGGGTTAGCGTGGTACAGTACACGCTTGGTCGGCATCCCGCCGCAAGAACGGAACGCTTGCCAAGACCCGATAACAACAAATCAAGAAAGGAATTCCCCATGACTAGTCCCAATTTTTCAAACGAACCGGAAGTGAATGCGTTACTTTTACTCACGAAGATTCTTTCAACGCAGACGAACTTTCTGGGGCCGCGAACAGGCGTTAGCGGACAAACCGGAAGAGATGCAGGGCAGCACATCACTGACCTTTACGATCATCTTCTGGATTACTTTCGCAAGAACCAGAAAAAGCATTTATGATGCTTAACTACTGAAGCGCGTAGCGAATGGCGTCGTGGAGGCCGTCGTTTCTGCTACGCGCTATCCTTTTTGCAATCGCCATCGGCAAGACCTGCAAGCCCCGCAGGACGGCGTACAATGCGCTTTTTTCGTTCCCCAAAAGACTGCCATGTCAAACCACATCTGGCATCCCCATGTCACTGTCGCCGCCCTGGCCTTTCAGGACAATCAATTTTTGCTGGTGGAAGAAGAAATCAGGGCAAGCATCTACTTGAACCAGCCCGCCGGTCATCTGGAACCGGGAGAATCCCTGATCGAAGCCGTGGCAAGGGAATGTCTGGAAGAAACGGGTTACCACTTTCGCCCGACCGCTCTTGTCGGCATTTACCAATGGGCGCTCCCGGCAGAAGACATCACCTATCTGCGCTTCTCCTTCGCGGGCGATGTGCTAAAACATGAGCCGGATCGTCCCCTGGATCACGGGATCATTGCGCCGCGCTGGCTGACCCTGGAGGCAATCCGCGCCTCGAAAGAACGACATCGCAGCCCCATGGTTCTGCGCTGTGTCGAGGACTATCTGGCCGGACATCGCCTGCCCCTCACCACCATCACCCATTACGCATGAAACCCGCCTTCTCCCGCTTTCTGTTTTTGCTGGCGTTTTTTACGAGCGGCCTCGCCGCCCAAGCCCATGCGGAAGACGCCATCGAAATCTGCTTCAATTACAGTTGCCGCACCCAACAGCCGGTTGTGTTCGCGCCGGAACCCTTTAACGCCATCCTTCAGGAACTCGCCCGCACAGAAGACGCGGAATCCGAACGCGCCGCACTGGCAACCGTCGTCGGGAATCTCTACGCGCTGGCGGCAGAACAAACGCCCATCGGCAACGACAAGGGCGGCAATTACGCCGACGATGGCGTCTGGGGACGGATGGACTGCATTGACCATTCCACGACCACGACCCGCTTCCTGAAACGCATCGAAGCCGAAGGCGCTTTGCGCTGGCATCGGGTACTGGAACCCGCCCGCAGGGCGCGATTTTTCCTTTTTCAGCACTTTTCCGCCGTCATTGAGGAAACTGGCGAGACCGGCAGGCGTTACGCGGTGGATAGCTGGTTTGTGGATAACGGCAAACCGGCGGTCATTCTGCCGCTGAAAGACTGGATGAAGGGAGCGGGGCCGAATGTCTGACCGGAAAAAGCACGTCATCGTGGGGCTTTCCGGCGGCGTGGATTCTGCCGTCGCCGCGCTCCTCCTGCAACAGCAGGGGTATCGCGTGACCGGACTCTTCATGAAGAACTGGGAAGACGATGACGACGACGAATATTGCGCGTCCCGTCAGGATTTGATTGATGTCGTCAGTATTGCCGACAAGCTCGGCATGGAGGTGGAAGTGGTCAATTTCGCCGCCGAATACCGGGAACGGGTGTTCGCCGAATTCTTGCGCGAATATCAGGCAGGCCGCACCCCCAACCCGGACGTGCTCTGCAATTCCGAAATCAAGTTCAAGGCATTTCTTGACCACGCCCTGCAACTGGGCGCCGACTATATTGCTACCGGGCATTACGCCGGGGCGCGGGAATTTGCCGGACGCTATCAACTAATGCAGGCCGAGGACGGCACGAAAGACCAGAGCTATTTTCTCTATCGGCTGAATCAAACGCAGCTTGGCAAAACCCTGTTTCCGCTCGCCAACCGCTACAAGCGCGAAGTCCGCCAGATTGCCGCCGAGGCCGGTCTGCACGTCGCGCTCAAGAAGGATTCCACCGGCATCTGTTTTATCGGCGAGCGTCCCTTCAAGGCGTTTCTTTCCCGCTACCTGCCGCCGAAAAAAGGCGAAATTCGCCGTCTGGACGATGGCAAACTTTTGGGTGAACACGATGGCTTGATGTACCACACCATTGGACAGCGAAAAGGTCTGGGTATCGGCGGACAAAAGGAAACCGGACAAGGCGGCGCGCACGAAGCCTGGTTCGTCGCGGGCAAGGATATGGCGCAGAATGTGCTCTACGTCGTGCAGGGACATGAGCATCCGGCCTTGCGGCACGATACGCTAACCGCCTGCCAGATCACCTGGATTGCGGGCGAAGCGCCGCGCGCGCACTTGGTTTATAGCGCAAAGCCGCGCTATCGGAGTGAAGACGCGCCCTGCGAAATCCAGCAGATAGACGGAACCAGTTGCACTATCCGTTTTGCCCAGCCGCAATGGGCCTTGACTCCCGGTCAGTCGGTCGTGCTCTATGAGAGCCGCGTCTGCCTTGGGGGCGGTATCATTGAAAATGTCCTGTAGATATTGGTGAAAATCCAAGTCTCCCGTAAAATCGGGTTTTCGCGTATCTGTTTTGGTTTTTGCCCATGTCCATCATCAGTCTGGAAACCACCATTGCCCTGACCGGCCTTTCCCGCCGCACCCTCTGGCGACGCCTTTCGGAAGGCGTGTTGCAGAAGATTGATCTGGCGGAAACCGGCAACGGCAAGGCGCGTACCTGGCTGGATATGTCCGAGGTACTCGCCCTTGCCAATCTCACGCTGGATGAAGCGCAAATCCAGCTTCTCAGACGCGCAGACCACGACGACGCAGAGGCGCAACTGGAAATGGGACAGTTCTTTTACGAGCTGGAACGCTTTGAAGCCGCCTTTTACTGGTTTTCGCTGGCCGCCAACCGGAACAGCGCCGACGCGATGACCCTGCTTGGGCGCTGCTACGCCGAAGGCATCGGCATCAAAAAGGAAGAGGAACTCGCGCTGATGTGGATTGCCAAAGCCGCCGCGCTCGGCAACAACATCGCGCAAAAACAGATGCAGGGCTTGCGAAGCTAGGCGCGTTTTGCTGCCCCATTTGTTGCGTCCCCTACGGGTTTTTCAATGTGAAGTACCAGTAAACAGTCCGTAGGAGCGGCAATCTGCCGCCCGTGTCATGCCGTTTTAGGTGTTAGGTCCCGGCATTTGGTGGAATGGATCAAATATAAACCGTTCGGGTTCGGTTGTCCATGCTTTGCAAATGAATTCATAGGAGGTGAGTCCCCGGAGTGACTTGAGTCGTCTGGCGAAGTTATAGGCATGGATGAAGTCTTGCAAGTGGTTGCTTAGCTGGGCGTGGATGTCATAGTGGTAACGCCTGACCGTAGCCTCTTTGATGGTACGGTTCATTCGCTCGACCTGCCCGTTTGTCCAGGGGTGCTTGACTTGCGTCAGTCGGTGTTCAATGTCCGATTCACGGCAAACCCGGTCAAAGACATGCTCAAAGGCGTACCTGTCCGTCTTTCTGTGGGTGAATTGAATGCCGTTATCGGTCAGGACGGTATGAATGACATAAGGAACGGCTTGCTGGAGATCGCGCAGGAACTGGGCTGCCTGCATTTTTCCGGCCTTTGGATGCAACTGGACAAAGGCGAACTTGCTGGTTTGGTCAATGGCCACAAACAGATAGAGTCTGCCTTCGGCGGTCTGTACTTCGGCGATCTCGATGTGGAAATAGCCGATCGGGTAAGACTTGAATTTCTTTCTGACGGGCTTATCGCCTTCACCCGTCTCAGGCAGGCGGGAAATCCCGTGCCGTTTCAGGCAGCGATGCAATGAGGAGCGTGTCAGACAAGGGATCGTCGCTTGCAGGGCGTAAAGGCAGTCTCCAGGGGCAGCAGGGTATGGCGGCGAAACGCCACGATGATGGCCTCCTCTTCGAGCGACAAAACGCTTGAATGGGGTTGCCTCGAGCCGGTGGGCAAATCCTTGACCGAGGCGCGTTTCTTCCACTTTGCGACCGTCTTCGGATTGATGCCGTAACGATTCGCCAGACATCTCAAGCTCTCTTGACTATTCTGTATTGCTCGACGCACGGCCTCTGTCGTGGTGGCGCTGCCGTGTAAAACCTGTCCCATAAAGCCTCCTTGTGTTCAATGCTCAGGAATGTACCATCAAAGGACGGGACTAAACAACTAGGGCAAAAATCTGGCTACCAGCTTGTTGACACCAACTTAAATGGGGTGAACGCTTTCTTCGTGAAGCAAAATGCCACTGGCAACCTCTTCGTGCAGCCGGCTACGGCAGAAAATCTCTACAACCCATAGAGATGGAACATCCAATACATCAGCGGACACCCGTCAGCAGAGTACGTTGGCACTTAGCTGTGCAGCAGCGCGGCGGCAACGCCTGCTGCAACTCCGCATAAATGAATATTTCCTATCGCTTACAACAATGGCATTTGTTCGTTGTTACATCTTTAAACATGCAAATTCACCCCATCTTGCGTTATACTTCTTACGCATCTTCTATTCACAGGAATTTTTGTGTCCCGTTCAAAACTATCCGGTCTGCTGCTGGCGCTTTGCCTTTGTATCGTGGTGCTCTACGCACCGGGGCTTGGTGGCGATTTTGTGTTTGACGATACTGGTAATATCATAAACAATTCAGCCTTGGCGATCACTTCTCTGGATTTTGCCTCGCTCAACGCAGCAGCCTGGTCGGGCGATGCCGGTCCTTTGGGACGTCCGCTCAGTGTCTTGAGCTTTGCGCTTAACTACTATTTTGCCGGTCTTGATTCGTTTTATTTCAAGCTAACCAATCTGATCCTTCATTTGATCAATACGCTTCTGGTTTTTTTTCTTGCACGCATCATATTTTCTGGTTTCTTGAAACAGCGCACAACACCGGAGTGTCTCACAAAAAATCCTGATTTTCCAACTCAGGGGGCCCTGATGGCTGCGGCACTCTGGGGGATGAACCCGCTTAATTTGACCAGTGTACTGTACGTCGTGCAGCGGATGGTCAGCCTTTCGACCCTGTTTGGGTTGGCTGCGCTCCTGCTGTACGGCCTCTGGCGTACCTCACCTATCATACATACGCATGCACGCAGATTGGGAGCT
>JAISSL010000060.1 GCA_031273145.1 Zoogloeaceae bacterium
GGCTTGTCATTCACATAGCGGATGGTGACCTGCGACTTGGCGTCCGGGCGCAGCCAAGGCAAACGCCCGTCCTTGCGTAAATGGCTCTGGCGTTCCACCAGCCGGTGTGAACGATGGATGGGAAGCGGCATCAGCACAGGGGTCTCACGGCAGGCGTAGCCGAACATCATCCCCTGATCGCCCGCGCCCTTATCCAACTGGTCATCGTGCGCGTGGTCGACGCCCTGGGCAATGTCCGGGCTTTGCTTGTCGTAGGCCACCAGAACGGCGCAGCCCTTATAATCAATGCCGTACTCGGTATTGTCGTAGCCAATCGAGCGGATGGTGTCGCGCGCAACCCGGATATAATCCACGTTGGCAGCGGTCGTAATTTCCCCGGCGAGCACGACAAGCCCCGTGTTGCAAAGCGTTTCGGCAGCAACGCGCCCGGTGGGGTCTTGCGTCAGGACGGCATCCAGAATGGCATCGGAAATCTGGTCGGCCACCTTGTCGGGATGGCCTTCGGAAACGGATTCCGACGTGAAAAGATAATCGCTCATGAAAAAACTCCTTGGGTCTGATTGTCTGGCGTTACCAGCTCTGACCCAGGAGTGGCGACGCTTTAGCAGTATTTCTGATTCGCCCTGCAAGTTGTCTGCTTAACTCAGCGAAGTGATAATCTTCGTCTGTTTTTTCATTTTTTGCAATCATGTTTTTAATTTGTCATTTTTTGGCGCGACTTCCGTTGTGGTTGCTGCACGCTTTGGGCGCGGCGGCGGGGCTTTGCGTGTATCTGGCCTCGTCGCGCTATCGCTACCATCTGCGGGAAAACATGGCGCAGGCCGGTATTTCGCCAAAACTTCGCCTGAAAGCGGCGCGGGAAGCGGGGAAGCAATCGCTGGAAATACTCAAAATCTGGATGCGCCCGCAGGAAGAAGCCGTTGCCATGATTCGGGAAGTCACCGGGCAGGATTGTCTGGATGCGGCGCTATCAAGGGCAAAAGTCTCGGGACGGGGCATTCTGTACCTGACGCCGCACCTGGGCTGTTTCGAGATCACCGCGCAATATCTGGCGGCAACTCTGGGCGACATTACGGTGTTATACCGCCCGCCGCGCTACAAGGCATTGCACGACCTGATTCTGACCGGACGCAAGCGGGAACGGCTGCATCTGGCAGCGGCGGATATGGGCGGAGTGCGCGCGCTTATCCGGGCGTTGAAGCGGGGCGAAGCGGCTGGCGTGTTACCCGATCAGGCTCCGCGCGCGGGGGAAGGGGTCTGGCTCAATTTTTTCGGGCGTCCGGCCTATACCATGACCTTGGCGGCGCGGCTTTCAGAAGCGGCCGGGGCGACCCTGCTGGTCTGGGGCGAACGCCTGCCACGGGGGCGGGGCTTCAGGCTGCATTTTTCCAGTCCCGATTTTCCCGCAGAAAGTGATACCCTGTTACGGGCGCAACAGATCAATCGGGAAACCGAAAATCTGGTGCGTTGCTGTCCGACCCAATACCTTTGGGGTTATAACCGTTACAAGAAAGGTCGCCACATGACGCCAGAAGAAGCGCCAACAAACGACGCCGCGCAAGCAGCGCCAAGCTCGCCTGAAACTCAATGAAATTAACCTCCATGCTGTCTTTTTTCCGAAATTCGTTTGCTTATTTTGCCCTGGGCGTGCTTTGGCTGCTCCACTGGCTGCCCTTGCCCCTGCTGCGCGGGATCGGTTGCCTGTTGGGGAGGATGGCTTTCAATCTTGCCCTTGCCCGCCGGGAAATTGCCCGTGTCAATCTGCGTCTCTGCTTTCCAGAGATGGAAGAAGCAGAGCGGGAGCGCCTGTTGCGCCAACATTTCATCATTTTTGCACAAAGTATGCTCGATCGCGCCTTGCTCTGGTGGGCATCTCCGGCGCGGCTCTCCCGGCTTCTGGAAGTGCGCGGCTGGGAGCATGTCGACCGTTCCGATCAGCAGTCGACCCTGTTGCTTGCGCCGCATTTTGCCGGACTGGATGCAGGCGGCGTCGCGGCCGCGATGCGAGTTTCCGGGGTCAGCGTTTATTCTCGCCAGAAAAGACAGCCGGTTTTCGACCAGATGATTTTGCGCGGCAGGACACGCTTCAACCAGCAGATTCTGATTTCCCGGAAGGAGGGAATGCGCCGCGCCATGAAGGGGATGAAGCAGGGATTGCCGTTCTACTACCTGCCCGATATGGATTTGGGGCGCAAGGAATCCATTTTTGTCCCTTTTTTCGGCGTTCCGGCGGCGACGGTGCCCGGCGTTTCCCGCCTTGTCCGCGCAACGCGCGCGAAGGTTGTGCCGGTCATTACCCGCATGACCGCAAAAGGGTATACGGTTGATTTTCTGCCACCCTGGGAGAATTTTCCCGGCGAGAGCGTGGAGGCGGATACCCGGTTCATGAACCAGTTTATTGAGGAATGCGTCAAGACCATGCCGGAGCAATATCACTGGCTGCACAAGCGGTTCAAGACGCGCCCGCTCGGCGAAGCGGGGTTTTACGCATGAGTTGCCTCGTTGAAATTCGTCCGGCTACCCCGAAAGATGTGATTGAAATTGCGCGTCTGGCGCGGGAGACCTGGTTAGATGCTTACGCAGACATCATCCCGCCCGCGCAAATCGAATTCATGCTGGCGGAACGCTACGATTCCGCGCGGCTTTTGAACGATTTGGCAGACCCGGAAAAATGGATTGACCTCGCGTTTTGCGCGGATTGCCTTGCCGGTTTTGCGGCTTACGAGATTTACGCGGGCGAATACAAGCTCGACAAGCTCTATGTCCATCCCGACTGGCAACGGCAGGGCGTGGGCGGCGCGCTCATCCGACATGGCGCTCTAAGGGCGCGGACATTGGGCTATCCGGCCATGATCCTTGCGGTCAACAAACGCAACGAAAAAGCCCTTGCCGCCTACACGAAACACGGTTTTTTTACGCGCGAGGCCAAGGTAACGGAGATTGGACACGGATTTGTCATGGACGATTACATTCTGGAAAAGCCCATTCCAAAGTGACGGAAAAAGGAGACCCATGCAAACCGAACCTGAAAATCCAGCGCAAAAGTGTGCTCGATGGGTAGCGGTCTGCCACGGTTCGCGCAAGCTTACCGATTTCGGCGGAGGAATGGAAAGCGATTGCGTATGTCCGTCTTGTCCGTGAGGGGGAAATCGGCGCAGGGCATAGCCTGGAGCTGATTTCTCCGTCACCGATAAAACGGACAAATCTATTTGTTGCCAACACGCGATCAGGACAACATGACAGAATCAAGAATCATCGTTGTCTGCAAGCGCGCTCATGGCATAGCGTTTTCTGCGGCGGATGTTCATGCGCTTGAGCGCATGGCTAATCGCGTTCAGGCTTAC
>JAISSL010000228.1 GCA_031273145.1 Zoogloeaceae bacterium
CAATCGCCATACGCGGCAAGGATGACCTTGTGTTCCAGCGCCATTTGGATGGCCTGATTGATGCGACCAATCGGCAGCACGCAAACCGGGCAACCGGGGCCGTGAATCATCTTGATTTGCGTTGGCAAAAGCGCGGTTAGGCCGTAACGGGCAATGGCATGGGTATGTCCGCCGCAAAATTCCATGAAGCGGTACGTTCGGGACGAATCCGTTTCGCGGCGCATGGCATCCGCAATTTTCCGCGCCAGCGCGCCATCCCGGAATTCGTCAATGTATTTCATGTGTCTTGTAGATGGCGATTAAAAAACCGTTCGCAATTGCCGGGACTTGCGGCGCGTGAAAAGTATGAAGCTCACGGACGGCGGATTTCGATCTTGCGGATGCGGCTATTCCCAGAATCTGCCACATAGAGGTTACCTGCCGCGTCAATTGCAATACCGCGAGGAAAACTAAACCTGGCAGAGTTCCCCTCGCCATCGGCAAAGCCTCCCCCATGATTGCCCGCAAGAGTAGAGACATTCCCGCTTGGCGTTATCTTGCGGATGCGGTGATTCTCCATATCCGTCACATAGAGGTTGTCCGCCGCGTCAATCGCAATACCCAAAGGTACATGAAACCGTGCTACACCTCTCCCTCCATCAGTAAAGCCTCGCTTACCGCCTGCAAAGGTCGTGACTTCCCCCTTTGGCGTGATTCTGCGGATGCGGTGGTTCCAACTATCCGCTACATAGAGGTTGTCCACTGCGTCAATGGCAATGCCAAAAGGCGCATAAAACTGCGCCGCGCTTCCCTTTCCATTGGCAAAACCTCGCTTACCGCCCGCAAGGGTCGTGACTTCTCCCTTTGGGGTCACCTTGCGGGTGCTGTGGTTATTCGTATCCGTCACATAGAGACTGCCTGCTGCGTCAATTGTGATACCGGCAGGGGTATAAAACCGCGCCGCGCTACCCAAACCGTCGGCAAAACCGTTCTCTCCGCCCGCAAGGGTAGTGACTTCCTCGCTTGGCGTTATTTTGCGGATGCGGTAATTTCCCCAATCTGCAACATAAAGGTTGCCTGCCATATCTGTTGTGATGCCGACAAGCTCCTTGAAGCGGGCAACGCTTATCTGTCCGTCGGCAGAACCCCACTCGCTGCCGCCCGCAAAGGTACTGACTTCTCCCTCTGGCGTGATTTTGCGGATACGTTGGCTACCCTCCGTCACATAGAGATTGCCTGCCGTATCAATCGCAAGGCTGTTAGGCTGGATAAACTGGGCGACGCTTCCCTCACCATCGGCAAAGCCTTTCTCACCACTGCCCGCAAGGGTACTGACAATAACCGTTTCAGACTGAGCAGGATGGCTCGCGCAAACCGCCAATACCGCCAGCATTGCAATCGCAATTCCTGTTTTCTTTGGAAAATGTGTCGCAAGGGGCATTGGTAAAACTCCGGTCTGAATTTTAGCTGGCGGCGGGTTGGCGCAAACGTATATGCAACTCTCGCAACTGTTTTTCGTCCACGCTGGAAGGCGCGTCGGTCAAGAGGCACTGGGCGCGCTGGGTCTTGGGGAAGGCAATTACGTCGCGGATGGAAACGGCTCCCGTCATCAGGGTGACGATCCGATCCAGGCCAAATGCCAGCCCGCCATGCGGCGGCGCGCCATAACGCAGGGCATCCAGCAAAAAGCCAAACTTGGCGCGTTGTTCTTCCGCGCCGATGTTGAGCGCCTGAAACACGGTTTCCTGCACGTCCGGGCGATGGATACGAATGGAACCGCCGCCGATTTCCCAACCGTTCAGGGCAAGGTCATATGCCTTGGCAAGGCATTGGCCGGGGTCGCTTTGCAGTAAAGAGACATGTTCATCCTTGGGCGAGGTAAAGGGATGGTGGCAGGCGTTCCAGCGATTTTCCGCCTCGTCCCGCTCGAACATGGGAAAATCCACAATCCATACGGGTTCCCAAGCCTGCTGGTTGGTATGTCCCTTTTCATGCCCCAGTTTTATACGCAACGCGCCCAGCGCGTCATTGACGATGGCCGTCTTGTCCGCGCAGAAGAAAATGAGATCGCCCGATTGCGCGCCGGTACGCGCAAGAATCTGCTTGAGCGCGGCCTCATGCAGGTTCTTGACAATGGGCGATTGCAGGCCGTTTTCGTTGGCCTCTTTACAATCATTGACCTTGATATAGGCCAGTCCCTTCGCGCCGTAGATGGTGACGAATTTCGTGTATTCGTCAATTTCCCCACGGGTTAGCGCCGCGCCGCCGGGAATCCGCAACGCCGCAACCCGTCCGCCTGAACTGGCGGGTACGGAAAACACCTTGAACGCCACATCGCGCACCGCATCGGTAATTTCCGTCAATTCCAGCGTGACGCGCAGGTCGGGCTTGTCGGAACCGAACCGGCGCATCACCTCAGTGTAGGAAATGCGCGGGAACGGATTGGGCAGCGCCACCTGAAGAGTCTCCGCAAACACCGCGCGAATCATCTCCTCCATCAGGGTCATGATGGCATCTTCGGTGAGGAAGGAAGTTTCAATATCCACCTGGGTAAATTCCGGCTGCCGGTCGGCGCGCAGGTCTTCATCCCGGAAACATTTGACGATCTGATAATAGCGATCAAACCCCGCAACCATCAAAAGCTGCTTGAAAAGCTGCGGCGACTGGGGCAGGGCAAAAAACTGTCCGGCCTGAATGCGGGACGGCACCAGATAATCCCGCGCGCCTTCCGGCGTACTCTTGGTCAACATCGGCGTTTCCACGTCAATGAAACCGTGCTCATCCAAAAAGCGACGGAACGCCCTCGTGACCCGGTAACGCAGCAGAAGATTCTTCTGCATTTCAGGCCGCCGCAGATCAATCACCCGGTGAGTCAGGCGCACGTTTTCCGAAAGATTTTCTTCATCCAACTGGAAGGGCGGGGTTACGGAAGGATTCAGCACCTCAATTTCATGGCACAGCACCTCAATTTCGCCGGAAGCAATCAGGGGATTCCGCGAGCCTTCCGGGCGCATCCGCACCTTGCCGGTAACTTTCAGACAAAACTCGTTGCGTATTGATTCCGCAACCTTGAACATTTCCGGGCGGTCGGGGTCGCAGACAATCTGCGCCAGTCCTTCCCGGTCGCGCAGGTCAATGAAGATAACGCCCCCGTGGTCGCGGCGACGATGCGCCCAACCCGCAAGGGTTACAATCCGATCACAGGAAGCAGCGGACAGTTCGCCGCAATAATGGGTACGCATCAGGAATTTCCAGAAAGAAGAGAAGGAGAAGGGGGAGTTGGCTCCGGCTCCGCCGCATCATGCAAGACGCGGGGCGCAGGCGGCACAACTCCCATCGAAATGATGTATTTCAGGGCTTCATCCACGCTCATGTCGAGTTCCGTCACTTCCTTCGTGTGCATCATGAGAAAAAAGCCGGAAGTCGGGTTGGGCGTGGTGGGGACATAGACACTGACATAATCGTTTCCCAGATGGCGGAGCGCGTCGCCGCCGGGCTTGCCGGTAAGAAAGGCTATCGTCCAGCAGCCTTGCCTTGGATACTGCACCAGAAGCACCTTGCGGAAAGCGTTGCCCTGCGGCGAGAAAATCGTGTCGGATACCTGCTTGACCCCGTTGTAGAGGGAATTGACGACCGGAATCCGCGCCAGTATCTGCTCCCAGGTTCGCACCAGTTTCTGCCCGAGAAAGTTGGCCGCAAGGATGCCAGAAACGAGTACGACCAACAGGGTCAAGAGCGTCCCTATGCCGGGGATGTTGAACCCGAACAGGTTGACCGGATGCAGATGTTCCGGCAGCAACAGGATTGATTGATCCATCACGCTGATGATGAGCGACAGCACCCAGACCGTGATGACCAGGGGAATCCAGATCAGCAGGCCGGTAATGAAGCAGCGTTTGAGCGTAGTGGATTTCAAGGGAAACGAGCCTTGTGGTATCAGGAATCAGCGGCGGCGGGACAGGTTGCCGCAGAACAGGCGCCCTCTCCGCCCTGACAGGGGGGCGGGCTGGCAGGTTTTTTCGTGGCCGGATTCTTGAAATCCGTCGCGTACCAGCCGTTTCCCTTCAACTGAAAACCGGCGGCGGAAATTTGTCTTTCATAGCGCGCTTCGCCGCATTGCGGGCAAGCGGTCAAGGGCGCATCGCCTATCTTCTGCAAATGCTCCTTTTGAAGGCCGCAAGCGGCACAGCGGTATTCGTAAATGGGCATGATGAATCTCGAACAAAAATTCGTATTATAACGGGATGTCGCGCGCTCTGGCGTTGCGAGTGAGGATTAGAGAAAAAGCCTACGTTGTCTCGCTGGCGGCGCTTTGTTCGGAAAGGGCGGTGGCTTCATCAATCAGGCGGGCAAGGCTGGTGCCGCGCTCCAGCGAATCGTCATGAATGAAATGGAGTTCAGGCAGGGTATGCAGACGCATACAGCGCCCCAGCTCATGCCGCAGAAAACCCGCCGCGCGGGAAAGTCCCTTGCCGATGTCGGGCAGGTGGGAAATATCCAGGGTGCTGAAAAAAACCTTGGCGTGGGCGTAGTCCGGCGTCAGTTCGACGTTGGTCAAGCTAATCATGCCGACCCGTGGGTCTTTCAATTCGCTCTGGATAATCCGCGCCAGATCGCGGCGAATCTGTTCGGCGACCCGGTCGGCGCGAGAAAAGGATTTCATCGTAAATCAAAAGCTCCAGTAGAAAATCAGGATCGGCAGCAACCGGAGAGAGCTTCCCTGAAAACAAACCGCCTGCATCCGGCAGGCATAAGCATACACGAATGTCGCTTGAGCGCCACGCGGCAGAAAAGATTTAATACCCGTCGGTAACGGGCACGCCGCCCAGCAGGTTCGTCGCCATGTGGTTGACGTTGGCGGGAGGCGGGCGATTGACAGGCGGCGCTACCGCAGGGGTTGGCGTCGCTTCCCTTGGCGTTTCGGGCACAACCCGAACGCGGCGGGGGATTTGCTCCCCATCCAGCAGACGCTCGATCCGGGCGAAAATCTCATAACGCGAAAAAGGCTTTTTCAGAAAATCATCCGCCCCAATGCGCGAGCTGAAGAACTTTTCCGTCATCTGCTCGTTGCCGCTCATCATGATGATGGGAATGTGCTTGGTGCGCTCATCGCGGCGCAGGGCGCGCAATGCCGCAAAGCCGTTGATGCCGGGCAGCACGATGTCCAGAAAGATCAGTTCAGGCTTTTTGTGCAGCACCAGCCTTAACCCCGATTCTGCGTCCAGGGCTTCATACACAACGCAGCCGATGGAACTCAGCACTCGCTTCAGGGCGCTGGTAATGGTGCGGGAATCATCAATCACCAGAACGCACGTCCCCTCCCGGGGATTGACCCGATCCCGGCGACGACGTTCGTCAAACGATGAATCATCCAGCTCGAAAGGCTCCGCGTCCGCTTCTGGCGAAGCCTTGAAGAACAGGCGGAAGTTGTCGAACAACCCCATAAACCATCCTCTATCTTGAAAGCCAGGACAGGTAAAATGCCTTAGGCATCAATACTTTGTCCATAAAAGTACAGGTTTAATTTTACCGCAAATTATTACTCTCGACATAGACATGACCTCCTGAAAGAGTTTCATATGCCATGTTTATCCCATGTGATAGTTCTTGCGTCTGTTGTCTATCTATTTTTGGTAAAATTCGAGGGACGCGCAACTTTTGCATCCGGCCTTTGTTACTAGCGCAACAGCATTTTCAGGACGGATTCAGGCGGTTCAAATCCTGTTTAACTGGTTGATTTTATTGGATTGTTGCCTGCCTTGCCCTGAGTAGCCTGTTGCCCGGAAAAGGCTCGACCGACCCCGCAAAGGTCAACCTGTGTTGCAAAAGCAGGTACGCAATCCGGGCAAGTCATAGTAAAGTTGCGTTTTTTCCACACTCATGGGGTTTTGTCATCGTGGACATCCATCAAATTCTCGAACATTTGCCGCACCGCTATCCTTTCCTCCTGGTCGACCGGGTGCTGGAACTGGAACTCGGCAAGTCTATCCATGCCTACAAGAATGTCAGCATCAACGAGCCGTTTTTCAACGGGCATTTTCCGCATCATCCGATCATGCCCGGCGTGCTGGTGATAGAGGCGCTGGCGCAGGCAGGCGGCATTCTCACCCTCAAGACCGAGGAAGCAAAGGCAAGCGCCGACCTGATGTTCTATTTCGTCGGCATTGACAATGCGCGCTTCAAAAAGCCGGTAATGCCGGGCGACCAACTGCATCTGCATGTGAACATTGAGCGACGGTTGCGCGGTATCTGGAAATTCCGGGCAGAGGCGCGGGTCGACGGCGAAGTCGTGGCGGAAGCCACCCTGATGAGTACCTACCGGGAAGTATCCAAATGAGTCTGATTCATCCAACCGCGATCGTGCATCCGGGCGCAACGCTTGCCGAAGGCGTCGAAATCGGCGCTTACACAATCATCGGCGAGCATGTGGAAATCGGCGAGCGCACCTGGATCGGGCCGCATGTCGTCATCAATGGGCGTACCCGTATTGGGCGGGAAAACCGCATTTTCCAGTTTTCTTCGTTGGGCGACGTGCCACAGGACAAGAAATACGCAGGCGAGCCAACCCGGCTTGAGATTGGCGACCGCAATACCATCCGCGAATTTGCCTCGTTCAATATCGGCACGGCGCAGGATGCGGGCGTGACCCGCATTGGCAACGACAACTGGATCATGGGCTACGTGCATATCGCGCACGATTGCCAGGTGGGGAACCACACCATCTTTGCCAATGGCGCCCAGCTTGCCGGACATGTGCATATAGAGGACTGGGCGATTCTCGGCGGCTTTACCGGCGTGCATCAATTCTGCCGCGTGGGCGCGCATGTCATGACGGCGGGTTTTTCGGTGATTGTGCAGGACGTGCCGCCTTACCTGATGGTGGCGGGCAATACCGCTTCGCCGCACGGCATCAATGTGGAAGGCTTGAAGCGACGGGGATTTCACGCGGAAGCGATTACCGCCCTGAAACGCGCCTATCGCGCGCTTTACAAATCCGGCCTGCTGCTGGAAGAGGCCAAGGTCAAACTGGAGGAACTGGCGGAAGAACAGCCGGACGTGCGGCGTTTTCTGGAGTTTCTCGCCGTTTCCAAGCGTGGGATTGTGCGATGAGCAAAGCGCCGCGTATCGCTCTGGTGGCGGGGGAGCCTTCCGGCGACCTGCTTGCGGCTCGGCTTATTGCCGCCTTGAAGGAGAAGCTGCCGGAGGCGCGATGCTTTGGCATTGGCGGCCCGAAAATGGTCGCCGAGGGCTTTGATGCCTGGTGGCCTGCGGAAAAACTGGCGGTACTGGGCTTTGTGGACGCCCTGAAGCGTTACCGGGAGATTTTCGCAATCCGTCGCGCCTTGCAGGCGCGTTTGTTGACGGCGCGGGAAAAACCCGACCTTTTTATCGGCGTGGACGCGCCGGATTTCAATCTGGGTTTGGAGATAAATTTACGCGCAAGAGGCATCCGTACCATCCATTTCGTCAGTCCTTCCATCTGGGCCTGGCGCGGAAAGCGCATCCATAAAATCGCCAAGGCTGCCGACCGGGTGCTGGCGCTGTTCCCGATGGAGCCGCCGCTTTACGAGAGGGCGGGAATTCCGGTGACTTATGTGGGGCATCCGCTGGCCGATGAAATTCCGCTCGTCACCGACCCGAAGAAAATACGCCGACAACTGCGCTTGCCTGAATACTACTCGCCGATTTTTGCGCTTTTGCCGGGCAGCCGGGAGAGCGAACTCAAATATCTGGGCGGGATTTTTGTGGAGACCGCAAAACGGATTTATGCCGAGATGCCGAACGCGCTGTTTCTGGTGCCGCTGACCACGCGGGAAACCAAGCTCGCCTTCGAGATGGAAATTTACCGGCGCAAGGCCACACTGCTTCCCTGGCGGCTGATGTTCGGACACGCGGAGATAGCTATCGGGGCGGCGGATGCGGTTCTGGTCAAAAGCGGCACGGCAACCCTGGAGACGATGCTCATCAAGCGTCCCATGGTCATCGTCTATAAACACGCGACGCTGAACTTTTATTT
>JAISSL010000152.1 GCA_031273145.1 Zoogloeaceae bacterium
AAAATGAACGCATGAACACACTTGAAGCACTTCTCTCCGGTTTTCGGGAAAACTTCGTGGCTATGCCGAATCCTGTCTATCTGCGCCCTGACCGAAGCGGGTTTGCGCGGGATGTAGCAGCCCTGCGATCGGATGTCTCAAAGGTTGCCTGCGACCTGTGCGCAAAAACAAAAGAATCCAATGAACAGATCAACCGCCGCACGGCTCAAGAACAGTCAACATGAATTGACCATCCAAGCAGCATGAGAGCGAAGCGCCGCTTCTTCCGATTGCCGCGCTTGAGCGTCTGCACGGGTTCCGCCCCGACATCGTTGACTGGATCGTCGAGCAAACACAAAAAGAGGCTGAATACCGTCGCAAAAGCAACCTGTCTGTAAATCGCTTCATCTTTGCCGAGCGGGTACTTGGGCAGGTTTTAGCGTTTCTTCTTGGGGTTTCCGGGATTGCTGGTGGCGGATACATCGCCATGTCAGGTGAACCGTGGGCTGGTGTTGCAATTGCTTCCGCCGTCATTACCGGCCTTGCCGTTGCTTTTTTGCGCGGAAAGCCAAAAGAAAAAGACTGAATCCTTTCAGTCTGCAAAATTGCCGTCTGCAAGATCTGTCTGCGAGACCTGAAAAATCGCCCGGTCTTCCAGACGTACTGCCGTCAGCGTGCCGCCCCACACGCAGCCCGTATCGAGCATCAAAAGGGAAGGCAAGGTCACAAGGCCGAGGGTCGACCAGTGTCCGGCAATCAGGGTCTTGGCGGCGCTTTGCCGGTTGGGCAGCGCAAACCACGGCAGGCATCCTTCCGGCGCGTTCCCCAATCCGCCCTTGGCCGCAAAGTTCATCGCGCCTTCCGGCGTACAAAACCGCATCCGGGTCATGGCATTGACGATGACGCGCAGGCGCTCAATCCCTTCCCAATCTTCCGACCAGACATTCGGCTCGCTCCCCCAAAGGCGGGATAAAAACTCCTGATACTCAGGGCTTTGCAGCACGGCTTCCACTTCCTCCGCCAATTCCCGCGCTTTCTCCACGCTCCATTCCGGCAGCAACCCGGCATGAACCAGACAGTAATCCCCTTCCGCATGGCAAAGCGGACGATGCCGAAGCCAGGCCAGCAATTCCGCCCGATCCGGCGCATCCAGCACCTCTTGCAGGGTATCGTCCCTGGAACGCTTTATCCAGGCGCCTTCCGCAATCCGCAAGAGGTAGATGTCGTGATTGCCCAACACGGTGATGGCCGCATCCCCTAAATCCTTGACGTAGCGCAAGGTGGCAAGCGACTGCGGGCCGCGATTGACCAGATCGCCGGTCAGCCAGAGCCTGTCCCGATTCGGATTGAACTCAATTGCCGCCAAAAGGCGTAAAAAAGCAGCGAAACAGCCCTGAATATCCCCGATTGCGTAAGTTGCCATCCTGTCGCTCTTACGCGAATACTTCCGCGCTACGAAGGGGAATGCCCTGTTCGTCCTTGCCGGAGAGACGCGGCGCTTCTCCCTTCAGAGGCCAGTCAATCGCCAGATCGGGGTCATTCCAGAGCAGGCAACGCTCTTCTGCTGGCGCGTAGTAATCCGTCGTTTTATACAGAAATTCCGCGTATTCGGAAAGGCAGAGAAAACCATGCGCGAACCCCGGCGGAATCCAGAGCTGTTGCCGGTTTTCGGCGGATAGCCGAACGCCCACCCATTGCCCGAACGTAGATGAGGCGCGACGAATATCCACCGCCACGTCAAACACTTCCCCGGCAATCACCCGCACCAGCTTGCCCTGCGCCTGCCGAATCTGATAGTGCAGGCCGCGCAATACCAAACGTGCGCTCTTTGAATGGTTGTCCTGCACAAAGCAGACTTCCGGCAAACCTTGCGCCCGAAAGTCGCGCTCGTTGAAACTCTCGAAAAAGAATCCCCGCGCGTCGCCAAACACCTTGGGCGTGAAAAGCAAAACTTCGGGAATGGCCAATCGTTCAACCTGCATGTTCTTCCTCTCCCCGTTCCAGTTTGTCCGTCAAAAGTCCCCGCAAATACTGCCCATAGGCATTCTTTGCCAGATTTTCCGCAAGCCGGGTGAGTTGTGCGTCATCAATCCAGCCCTGCCGCCAAGCCATTTCTTCCGGCGAGGCAATTTTCAAGCCCTGCCTTTTTTCCACGGTGGCAATAAACTGGCTGGCTTCGAGCATGGATTCATGTGTCCCGGTATCCAGCCAGGCATAGCCCCGTCCCATGATTTCGACGTGCAACTGTCCGGCTTCCAGATATTGCCGATTGACATCGGTGATTTCCAGTTCGCCGCGCGCGGAAGGCCGCACCCGTCGCGCGGCTTCGACTACCGTCGCGTCGTAAAAATAAAGGCCGGTCACGGCGTAATTCGATTTGGGTTCGCGCGGTTTTTCTTCGATGCTGGTAGCGCGTCCTGCCGTATCGAATGCCACAACCCCGTAGCGTTCCGGGTCTTGCACATGGTAGGCGAACACGCTGGCGCCCGATTCCCGCAGGGAGGCGGATGCCAGCAGGCGATGCAGCTTGTGCCCGTAAAAAATGTTGTCTCCCAACACCAACGCGGAAGGGTTGTCTCCCAGAAAATCCGCGCCGATCAGGAACGCTTGCGCCAAACCTTCCGGCTTGGGCTGGACGGCATAGGAAAGGTGGATGCCCCATTGACTTCCGTCGCCTAAAAGCTGCTCGAAGCGCGGCACATCCTGCGGGGTTGAGATGACCAGAATCTCCCGGATGCCCGCCAGCATCAGGGTTGACAGCGGATAATAGATCATCGGCTTGTCGAAAATCGGCAACAACTGCTTGGAGACGGAGAGCGTCGCCGGGTACAGCCGGGAGCCGGAACCTCCGGCCAGAAGAATGCCTTTACGCATTGAGCCATGCTGAAGAAAAGAAAGTGAGGCCAGAATCATACTGGATTAGCGCCAATAAAAAAACCGGCAACAAGAGGTTTGCGGTAAACCCGCTTTCGCGCGCGCCTGGTTGCGCCCGGCGAGGCGCGGCTAGGTAAATCATTGCCCGGAAGGAAGGTGGTTCATTGAAACCAACTTCGTCCAAAAGTCGTTGGCAACGAGCCGTTAAATTGACTCTACGGGTCATTTTAGTGGCGTTCTTGCTCTATAGCAAGCGTTGTTTATAAACTGCTTCGGCAGTTTTGTCGTACCCGCCCTGCTCCAACGACGCGGGGCGGCCTTGAATCAGACAAATTTAAGGCGGCTTGCGCCGCCCTGAAATGGTTTTTGCAAAACCTTCTTTTCTCAATCGTCGCCGGAAAAGGCGCCCAGAATGTGCAGCAGGCTGGTGAAGAGGTTGTAGAGGCTCACGTAGAGGGTTACGGTTGCCATGATGTAGTTGGTTTCGCCGCCGCGCAGGATGCTTTGGGTTTCATAGAGAATCAGCCCCGTCATCAGGAGCACGAAAGCGCCGGAAACCGCAAGCGCCAGAATCGGCATCGAGAAGAAGTACGCTGCCAGTCCGGCCAGAAAGGCTACCAGAATTCCGGCGAACAGGAAGTTGCCCAGAAAGCTGAAATCCCGCTTTGAGGTGAGCGCAATGGCGGACATGGAAAAGAAAATGACCGCTGTGCCGCCCAAGGCCATCATGACGAGCTGGCCGCCATTGGGCAGCGAGAGATAGGCGCT
>JAISSL010000232.1 GCA_031273145.1 Zoogloeaceae bacterium
GAACATCGCCTTCATTTCTTTACGCTCATCCTTCAACGCCGCGTTCTCCCTGCGAAGCCTGTTGCGCTCGGTATACAAACCCGCATTTTCCTCTTCCAGACTGTCGTAATTCACGCGCAGATTAGACCCGTTGTTTACAAGATCAACCTGTCTGCCTGATGCCACAACCACCACGCCTTCATGATCCTGCGTGGCCGCCAGCAGTTCCCTTTCCATCTGTTCGCGCAATTCCTGCTCGCAGCGTATCTTTTCCTGCATCACGCGCGCCGTGCGAAGTTCCCTATCCACTGACGCCCGCTCTTTCTTACGCAGGTCTGCTACAGCGTCTTCCAGTTCCCGAACCCGGGCAAACAATACTCTTACACTTGTCGGTTGCATTTTAAACTCTCCTACCTATATCAGGAATATCAATATCATAGCCCACCTCCATATAATTGCAAATAAAATTTGCATGAAACTATCGTGAATGTTATTTCGTGTTTCAATTGCCCGTCTTGTCCGTCCCCTGTTCTGGAAACGAGCCTTCCGCAACCTGACGGATCAGGGCATCCATTACGCCCTGTCCCGAACCGGCATTCGGATGGTTGATGAAGATCGTCATTGCGTAGCGCCTTCCGCGCACATCCTGCACATATCCGGCAGCCGTTTTTACATGATCCAGCAAGCCGGTCTTGAATCGGGCGCGTCCCATCGCAACCGTTCCTGTCAAACGCTTCTGCATGGTGCCATCCACGCCCGCAATGGGGAGCGAGGCCAGAAAATCCGGCATGTTTGCGCCTCTCCAGGCGCGAACCAGAATCTGATTCATATGACGTGCGCTGATTCGTTCCAGCCGGGAAAGGCCGGAACCATTTTCCAGCACGAGTTCCGGGAAATCCAGCCCCACGTCAGAGAGCCAGTTTGCCACGCGCTTGGCCGATGCCGCTTCTGACTTGGCCGTCCCCTCGCCCAAAGCCAGAAAAATTTGCCGCGCGCTGACGTTGTTGCTCCACTTGTTCATGTCCCGGACAATATCGGCAAGCGGAGGCGAATTCTGCGCCGCCAGCAGAATCGAATCCGGGGGCGTAGTGCCGGAACGGGTCTTGCCTTTCAGGCTTCCTCCCAATTCCCGCCAGAGGGCGCGGAATAGCCCATCGAGATAGGCATCCGGCTTGAGCGGGGCAAGCAACAGGCTTCGCTCGCCACAGCTTTTCGGGAATTCGCCCGCAATTTCCAGACGCCCTGGGGTCTGACGAATCGTCAGCCGTTCCCGCCAACCATCGCACCCGCCTTGTCCCAAAGTCATCTTTGCGTCTATGGCGATGTTGTCATTGGGAATATCCACCAAAAACCGCGCCTTCTCCTCTTCCGGGCGCAAGGAAAAACTGAGGGCGAACGCATCCACCAGCAAGGCATCCGGCAAGGTGTTGTACGCCCGCAGCGGACGCTTATCGAACGCGCCGGGATTGCCCGCTGGCACGATAAAGGCGGAACGGTCGAGCATCAGGTCGCCCGTTATCGTTTTCACTCCGCGCGCCCGCAACTGGCGAAGCAGTCGCCAGAATTTTTCTACCGTAAGCGCCGGGTCGCCGTTTCCTTTAAGATACAGATTGCCGCGCAACTGCCCGTCTTCATCCGGCTCGATTTCCGCCCAGAAGCCGGTTCGCCAGCTTGCTGCCGGCCCCAGAAGTTCCAACGCCGCATGGGCGGTGAGCAGCTTCATGACCGAAGCCGGATTCATCGCCACATTGCCGTTGTGGGAAAACTGAGCGCCGTTGCCTTCCACCGGCTCTACGACCACCGCAATCGCGCTTTCGGGAATGCGCGCCTGCGCCAACGCCAGTTGGATGGATTTGGGCAGCGTATCCGCGCCCAGCGGCAGGGCAAAAAGAAGCGCGACGACGCATAAACTCCTGCACAGCCACAGCCTGACTGGATTCCCGCCTGCGCGGGAATGACGGGGAATTACGAGCGAGGTCTTGCGGACTGCGGGGTCTGGCAGATGACAAAGCCTTTCAGGTGGCAAGACGCCAAGCCCCCTTTTCAAAGGGGGTGGCGTGTCTTGCCCTCTGCAAGACGCGCCGGGGGTTTGCCTGATGAATTTGACAACAAACCCCCGCCCCTTCGGGGCACCCCCTTTGAAAAGGGGGCTTGGCAGAGTACGACCCGAACCGAAAACGTGTTCACGCATGGTTATTTTTCCCCCAGCATTTTCCGAATTTTCTGAAGCAAGGCTTTATCTCCGCCGGTATCTATGGCGTCAATGGTTGCCTTGCGCGGAGAGCAGGTAATCTCTTCAATCTGTGAGCCGCTCACTTTCAATTGGGCAATCCGCGCACTGGTCAGGCAGATTTTTTCAATTCTGGAATCTGTAATTTCCAGCCGGTCAATCTCAGCCCGACCCAGATCAAACAAATCCAGGTTTGAATTTACGATTTCCAGTGTGCCAATCAGACTTCCATCAGGCTCGAAAGAGCCTGTGGAATTTTCAACGCGGACATGCTCCGCCCTGATACCGACATCAATGATGCCAGAGCAAAAACGGAAAATAGCGCGTTTGTTGTGGGGCGTTTGCGCGCGATCTTCCCTGTATTTGTCTCTTTCCCGAATCGAAGTTTTGCCAAGGAAGTTTTCAAACAATATCTGAGAAGTAAGGGAAGTTGTGTCGACCATGAGACCTCCAGGGAAACTTCTGCCATAAAATTCGCTATCCCGGACGGTCAAATTCCCCGTGATTGAGATGTCCGTTAAATCAAGTCGCCTCCCTCGAACCCCATCCAGCAGCATGTCACCCACAACGATTGCGTTGCCTCTGACATCAACTTCTGCTCCCGGTGGGAGAGTGACGTTGCGCCAGACCATAGATGCCAGTGGCTTTTCGGCGGATACGGTCAAAACTCTCGACACATAGTCCGTATTTTTAACCCGTAGTTTCGTATTTTCAATCCATAGCGAGCCTCCCTTGCGGGTAAACTGAAACTCTGAGAATAAGGGCAGAATCAGCGCGTCAAAATCCGATACCGCCTTGCCATGCGCGCCTTCAACCGTTTGAAGAAAGCTGAGGGCTGGCCTCCAGGCATACGACCCTGATGAGTAATCCAGCCTTTTCGATCCTGGACATACTTCCGCAGAATATCCGTCATCAATCCAGTTCCGGGAAAGCGATTTTTCCTGTCTCCACGGGTCCGTGTACGCC
Organism: Zoogloeaceae bacterium; assembly: GCA_031273145.1. Taxonomy (GTDB): domain Bacteria; phylum Pseudomonadota; class Gammaproteobacteria; order Burkholderiales; family Rhodocyclaceae; genus Azovibrio. The sequence goes on from JAISSL010000232.1 coordinate 3,176, forward strand.
ATGAAACTGAGATATTCCGCAACGGTTTCTCCCGTAGCCCGCTCTATCAGCTTGAGACTGCCACGCGCAACCCAATGGTCGCGATCTTCAAGGGTGGAAATGTCCTCAACCGAAAGCGCGTATCTGGCGCGGGAGGAGTCGACCGGAAGACTGAATGGCTTCCACATCGGCGTGGCTTCATAATCCCTCAGGATGTCTGCCTCGGATACGCCCTTGTCACGCAACGCCTTCATTTCAAGGGAACCCGCAAGCGCCTGTTCGCGCATTCCGGCCTGCTCCCAGAAAGCCCTGCCGGCACGCCGGATGATTTTTCCTTGCGCGTCCGCCGCGCTGGTTTCGATGAAGAATTTATGCCCGCCTGTTACGAACGATGACAGATTTAACCATTCTTTCTCCGGCATATCGTAGTTATCCCAAGGAATAGCGTATCCGTACTGGAGTTCCCTGTACTCGCCAACTTCCTTCGGAGCCGACTCCAGTAACGGCAGAAGCGCAGTTCCCCGGCTGCTACGGAGTACCAAAATGCCCTCGTTCAGCGCGATGTTGGGTTTGATGAAAATGCGCCCTTCTTGCTCGCAGGCAGTTTTCAGATAGTCGCGCACTTTGGGAGCCAGCGCTCTGACGGGTGCCCATTTCTGCCGCTCAATCTCCCGTTTCTTCTGCTCTTTCTTTTCCTCTATCTCTTGAAGTATAAACATTGGAATCAATACTGGAGACGCTAAAATCACCGCGCCAAAATACGGGACAAAAAATTCCGGCCCCGCGCAGCCAACATTACCGCCGGGGCCTCCTACACAAACGCAGCCACTCAGGTTCACGGCAAGCAACGCCACTAAAAACCACTTCCGGCAGGGCGAGACTATTGCCATCCGCAAGACTTCAGACATGCGCCATCTCCCTGCCTGCATCCACTCTAGCGCTTTCCGCCGGATACGCCCCCAAGCCCCGAAAAAATACCTCAAGGATGGGCGCGGCATCTTCCCGCATGGAAAACAGGGCGCGATTTTTCGTCCAGTTGAAAACCAGGCCGTCTATTAGAGATACCAGACCAATCGTGGCCTGACGCGAACTCAAAGATGCCGCGATCTGCCCCTGTTCCTGCGCCAGCGCAAACGCCCGCAGCAAGATACCGATATGGTTTTCGCCCTCTTCCAGATATTTTCGGCGCACAAGCGCCATCTCGCCCACATATTCACATTTATGCCAAAGAATCTCAAAAACGCGAAAGAAATTACGGTCGCAGGCCATTTTTTCGATGAATTCATCCACGCAGGCGCGAATAAACGCAAGCGGATTTTCCTCCATCCGGGTTGCATACGCCTTGTTCTTGAACAGCAAGGGACAGACAAGACGCTCAACCATCGCGGAAAACAAATCCACCTTATCCTTAAAATGCCAGTAAATCGCGCCCCTCGTAACCCCGGCGCAACGCGCAATGTCATCCAGGGTCGTGTGGGAAACGCCCTGTTCCTCAAACATCACAACCGCCGCATCCAGAATGCGCTCGCGGGTCACGAGCGCATCCTCCTGGGTTTTCCTGACCATG
>JAISSL010000207.1 GCA_031273145.1 Zoogloeaceae bacterium
AAGGCACTCCCGCAACCCGCAGGCAGCCATCGGGCATGGTTTCGCAATCTCCGGCATTCAATGCGGCAGGCGCAAAATCCGGCGCGACGAGGTAGAAAAAATGGTCTTTCCATTTGTCCCACCAGCCGTTATGACTGTTAAAAGTACCGCTATCATAGGAACCGTTATCCGGTCTGCCGTCTACGCGCATAAAATCCGGGCATCTTTCCCGGATGAGCCAACGACAGGAAAGATCACTGGCAGTCGCGCAGTTCTTGAATTCAGGAATCGCAAAGGCCGAGGCGCCGATAGCCTTGACCGAGTTGTATACCGAATAGGGCGGTCGCCCTGCCAGACGATTTTTCTGGTCGGTCATCCTGCTGTAATGAAAGGTCTCCGGCGCATTGCCCGTCTGTTCAAGCGGCGTTGCCCAGGGCAGGCGTTGATATTCGTTCGCCTCGCCAAAACGCATGAGGCAGGCGGCAATGCGTTGGGTCAGCATTAATGCATCCGTTGCTGCGTCTTCCGCAAAAAAAGTATTTGCCGGGAGCCGCGCCTGAAGTCGCGCCGCCCATTCGTCGCGGGTAATCCAGACCAGACGGTCATTCACGGTTTCATGGTTGCTCACCAGCACGCGGGTTATGCCTTCCGCAACCGGGTTCGGCGCGTCATTCTCGATCGTCGCAATCCGGTCGAGATACTGGCTAGCGTCGTAATCCCGGCGACATTCGCTCTCCTTGCCCCCTTTGCTGGTGTTATGACGGCGCGTCTGTCCGGGCAGGGGCGCGCCGGGCGCGAACAAGACTGCGACCACCTGTTCGGCCAGCACGGTTTTTCCGTCTGCCGCGACGATTTCAATCAAGCCTGTGGTGTCAGGATTCAGTAAATCCGCCTTAGGTCCCGCCTTGTGGTTGCCGGAAACGAGATACCAGAGGCATTCCGCTGCGTCATCCTTTTGCGGCGGCATTCCAAGACTGCGCCAGGGGAAATGCCCCAGGGCGCTAACCCCCTTGCTGCCGCAATTCCCCGCTTCCGTGCCTTCATTGTCCAGGGAATTATCGTCAGGGCAGGGCAGATGCCCCGGCACAAAGCCTTGCCGGTTTTCGCGCGCCTCTGGATAGAGGACGGCATAGCCCAACAGGGCTTCCCTTGCCCTTGCCAGCTTTTCCGCCGTCGCCAAAGCGCGACGCTGGGGCGGGTTCATGCCGAAAGACCAGGCCAATGCGCCAAATGTAAGGCACAACAAAATCAGCAGCAGAACCGCGCCGCCCTCTCGCCGGGGAGGCAAGGCGCGGCTCATTCTTTTTCTCCTTCTTTGTAGACAGTGCCGCCCCGCAGCAAATCCTGGGTTGCGCCGCCGATTGCCTCCGGCGCGGAGTGGTCGGTATCCACAAACAGGCCATCCTTCCAGACCCTGCTTTTGCCCGCCCGCTCAAGGCGCACCATACCCTGCCAGACTGTCGCGGCGGACAACGCCTCGCGCGCCTGCCGATCCAGTTCGGCGCGCTCATGCGAGGTGTAGAACAAGCGCCCCAGCACCGGCAAGTCTGAATCGGGCGAGTGATACGGCGCGCTTTCCGGCAGAGTTTTCGGCATCGCTTCACCCGGCCAGCTTGCGGCCTGCCAGCGAACGCGGCATGAAACCGCCAGATTTTGAGCGCGGACGAACTGGCAATTCTGGATGATGAGGGGCGCGGGCGGCAGGCTGGAAGAAGCCCGCCAACGGGCTTGCAATGTGTGCCAACGGGTGATGAAATCCTCCATATGCCTTGCCTGCCAGGTGAGCGTCACAAAGCCGGTAGTTATTCCATCGGCCTCTTCGTCTTGCGCTCTCTCGCTTTGCATATCCAGCCCCGCGAAAATCTGAAAGTTGGCCTCAGTTGGCTTCTGGAAAAACCCTTGTGCCAGTAAGAGAGTTAGCCGTTCTCGCAGCCGCGTATTTTCCTGGGGATTGCCGTTTTCCTTCTGTTGGCGCAACGTATCCAGTCGGATGCTTGCCTGCCCTGCCAACCGTTTTGCTTCTGCCCATTCATGCTGTCCCCAAAGCGCCGCCGTCATGCCAACGGCGATCAGCAGGGCAGATAAAAACAGGGCGCGTTTCATCGTTCAATCCCGCGCAAAAACCAGCTTGACCATATCGTCAGAATTGCTTTCCATGCGTTCTTCCCGGAACCCGCGCAGCTGTGCCGCATGACGCAAGGCAGCGATGGATCGCGCCTCATCCTCTGCCTCAACGCGAAGTTCCAGCATCATCTTTCGTCCCGTCGCGTCCCAACCCAAACTTTCCAAACGCAACGCGGGAAAAGCATCCAGCAGGCGGGAGAGCGCCTGCAAATCCGTCGCCAGCGTTTTCGGCAACTCTTCCGGGAGAACGGAGAGCAGCAAGGCCGCGCGTTCTCCATCAAACGGCAACGTATCCTCTTCCCCTTCCGCTATCGTTAAAGTGACCCGGATAGCCTCCGCCTCCTGTCGCATGGCATCCGTCTGTTGCCGTAGGGTGGCGGCTTGCCATATCGCGTAAAAACCGAAGGTCACGCCTGTCACCAGAGAGATGATGCCAACTGCCCAGGCAAGGCGCTTCAATTCCGGCAGGCGGGCGTTTTTTCGCAGCGTCTTGGGCGCGTATTGAGTTTTGGGCGGGCGCTTTGTCAACAGGGCAAGAAAAAAGGCATCGTCCGTCGCAACGTTCGGCAGCACGGCGAATTCCGTCGCCAGCAAGACCCGTTCATTTTCGGAGAGGGCAAAGAGCGGGCAGAGCGGCACTTCCGTTTGCAGGGGGAAAAGCGGTTGTCGCGCCAGATACGTTGCCAGCCGCCGGGTCTCCGCCAATAAAGTGTCGTCGCCAGACAGGGAGATGACGCGGGAAAAACAGGGCACGCCCGCCTGCATCCAGGTCTGGCGCAGGCGGTCGCCTCGCAGGGTCAGGACGATGCAATCGCGCGGCAAGTCAAGTGCATGGCTCGCCGCCGCAAAGAGTTGGGTGAGCGCGTACAGCCCGGATACCGGCTTTGCCCGCGCAAGCCATGTTTCCAGGGGCGCGGCAGGGAGCGAAGCCAACAGCAGGGTTTCTTCCCTGCGCCCTCTTTTTTCCGGTTCTTCCGTTTCCCAGGGCAGCGACTGCGCCGCGACATAAGGCGTATCGGGAAAATGCCGCTTGAGTTTCCGCGCAATTACCGCGCGGCGCTCCGCGCCCGCTAACCGGGGAATCGCCTCCAGCACAAAGCCTTCATCGGGTAAATCCGTGAGGATGGCAAGCGGCGCATCGGCTTTCTCCCGCCGCCATGCCGCAAAGTCGGCAAGCCCCGCCGCGTCCGGCGCAAAATCCCTGACCCGTACCGGCACACGCTGCTCTACGTAGTAAAGATGCGTCGCCGCCGGCTCGATGAAGAGAAAAAACCGTTCAGATGCCCACATGCGTCACCACGTCATAAACGGGGCCGATAACCGCCAGAATGACCCAGCCCAGCAAAAGCCCCAGAAAGAGGGTCAGCATCGGCTCAATCAAGCGTTCTGCGCGATGCGCCGCTTCTTCCACCTCGCGCTGGTAAAAATGGCGGACGTTGGCGAGGGTTCGATCAAGCGCGCCGGTTGCCTCCCCTACCGCGAACATCCGCACGACAAAGGGCGGAAAAAGCCCCGTATCCGCAAAGGCCAGACTGATGCCGCGTCCGGCGCGAATAAGGTTTTCTGCCTCGGCAAGGGCGCGTTTGATGGCGTGGTTGCCGGAAATGCCGCGCATCGTCTCCAGCGCATCCAGCACGCTAATCCCGGAGGCATAGAGCATGGCGAAGGTTCCGGCAAAACGCGCC
>JAISSL010000236.1 GCA_031273145.1 Zoogloeaceae bacterium
CATTGATGACGGTTTCAATCCGCGCCAGGGCGCGTTGCGTGTCGCCCAGTTCGCGGATTGCGTTCTGCGCCTCTTCCCGACTCTGGCAGACATAGACCTGCGCGGTTTTTTTAGTCCGGGTCATAACACGCTCCTTTCGCAGTAGTCCGGGTCATGACACGCTCCTTTCGCCAGCCGTCTCTGCGGCTTCTCTGGCAAGTCGAATAAGATGTTTCAAAGCGCCGCCCGGATGCTGTGCCTCCTTCAGAACGAAGATAGCCAACGAGCAATACAACCGCTCTTCGGTTTCATCAATGCCAAGGCTCGCATAGATTGCGGTTTTCGCCGCTTGCTCTTGCGCGGGCGTCCAGTCTTCTGGTTCAGCGTAGTCGCCTGTGATGGGTTCAATCATTTCATTTCTCCTTTTTGGAAAAGTTGTGGGTAACGGATACGCCGGGGAATGCCTCGGCAGACAAGGATTGATGCGGGTTGCGATTGACGATGATGTGGACGCGGCTTTCTGAAACGTCGCAGGAAAGTAGCGTGACCTCCATACCGCGCAACTGGCGCAACGCCTGATTGGCAATTGCCAACTGCTGAATAAACCCCGCCGTAAAAACGCGCGGGGTCTTGTTGAATTGAATGAGTTGCCCCATGTCACAACTCCTTCAGGATGGCTTGCAGATGGTTAATCATGCGTCCTGAGTATCTGGCAATGGCCTTCTGGCGATCAGAGAGGATGTTTTCGATCTGGTCGGCAAAGATGGTATCCCCGGCTTCTCTTGCCTTCTGCGCGGATACGGCGCTGTACAAGGCAATAACCGCGCTTTTCAGGAATTTGCGCTCTTGCGGCGTCAGGGTTGTCTGGGCTTTGGGTCTCATATCAGCATCCCCCGATGACTTGCGCGTCGACCTTTGGCCAGCCTGCCGCCGCTGCCGCATTCAGGGCGCGGGTAACAAGGTTGCCCACCACCAGCGGATAGCAGAGGGACTCCGCGTCCGCAGCCTTGCCGCCCCTTGGAACGCGAATGAGCCGCGCCCGAATGGCATCTATAGCATCCGGGGCAAGCGCGTCGGCAGACTTCGCGCCCGCGCGGTCGAACTTGTGCGCCAGATACCCTTCCAGATCGCCATCCAGCGGCGGCACCTGAATGAGTTCGCAACGTTGCGCGACTTCCCGGACTTCCGGCTTGTGCTCGGAGAGTTTTAACGCCAGTTCCGGTTGCCCGATTAAGGCCACGCCCAACAGGCGGGATAAGCCCTGTTTCAGTTCCAGAAACCGCTTCAGATGCTTCAAGGTTGGGATGGGCAGGCAGTGCGCTTCTTCGATCAGAATCAGGTGCGAATTCCCGGCAGCGCGAGAAGCCTTAAGCAATTCATGCACCTGCCTAAAGCGGGCATCCGCCGTTCTGCGCGGACTGGCGGAAGGGTCGAGACTGCGGATGATGGCCTCGGCAATTGCGCTGGATTTCAGCGTCTTGCCCTTGGTGTCGTTCTCTTCCATCGCCAGCACGTAAGGGCGGATGATGATGACCGACCGGCCTTCGTCAAGAATTTTCTGTTCCAGTTCCTCGGCGAGCGTGGATTTTCCGCTGCCCGATTCACCGATCAGCGCAATGAATCCATGATTCAACGCGGCGTCGAACAGCGCCGCGCGGCAATAGCGAAGCGCCGGAGAAACAAAAACATCCGCCCGACAATGGATGTCGTCGGCAAAGGGATTGCGAACCAGGCCAAATTGCTTTTTGGCGGCTTGCGTGAGACTTTCAGAACGTAGTAACATGGAATCCTCCTGTGGTTGGTTGGTAGCTGCTTCGGGAGACGCCCCGGACGTTGCAACCCCGTCCGGGGTTTTTCTTGCCGATTGAACGGCGTGTACATGGCCTTGTGTGGCCTTTTGGCTTGCGGGGCAGGCATTCCTACCGGTCGCAAGATTTAAATCGTTTAAAGCCGTTTGCAGGCGTTTTGCGGCAGCCGGGTTTTTGACTGGAAAAATCCCGTGCCGTACCGCCCGGAACGCGGCAGCGGGATTCACGGCAGCGCGACGGGCAAGTTCCCGGATGGAAACGGGTTGAGGAGAGGTCATGCTTGCCTCCGTATCAAGGTGAGTTGGGAAAGGGTCGTGAACCGGTCTTTGAGCGTGGCGAGTTCGCCTTCCGGCACGCCGTCCGGCCACCAGTCGCGGATGCGGGCGTTTTTGTCGACATCCATGACCACGCCCTGCGCCGCCAGCCAACGCGCCGCCTCAAAATGGGTAAGCGGTTTTATCGGCGCTGATTGAGTCGTGGCAGTGGGCGCAAGGTCAACGCCGCGCTTCGGCAGAATGGTGACGTCGGGCAGGTCATTGAATTTGGCGTATGGGTCAATCCTGCCGCCAAAAATCGGGCGGGATTTTTTGAGCGCCGCATCCGCCGCGGCTTCCGTCGTCTCGCCCGTCATGAGTTGTTTGATACGGGCGCGGTTTTCGCAAACGACGGTCTTGGGCGCGGGCTGCCAATCCTCGCCAATCACGTTGGCAGTCAAGCTGTAGCCGCCGCTGCTGGTCTCCACCTCTGGAATTTCCGTGAGTTTTTCGGAACCGTCTTCTGCGGTATCCACAACGTACAGGGTATCCGGGGAATACGGGTTGCGGGCGACCATCAGCTTTATCCCGACATAAACGCCGGGGACTTTGGCTGCCGAGAAGCGTTTGCCCTCAAAGCGGACTTCCAGCTTTTCATCCACCGCGCGCGATTCAGGACGGTGGGTCAGCATGGCGATAGCCGTTTCCCGGTCAATCAGACGCAACTGTTCCTGTTTTATTTCCAGCCACTTCGTGTGCCGCGTGGCTTTGTGCCGGGTGTGCTTTTTGCGGCTATTGAACCAATCCAGAAACCGCATGGCCTTGGCATTGATCCAGTCAATCCCCGGTACATCCTGAAACTTGAAGCCTGATTCAAATTCCTTTTCAATCAGGTCATGCGCCTTTTCCACCTGTCCGGTTACGCGGGCATTGCCTGCCTTGTGGCTGATGACGCGAATGGAAAGGCGGCGACACAAATTGCCAAACGCGCCGCTCTTTGCGGCAGAACCGGGGTCGCACAAAAGAATCAGGGGAACGCCGTGCATTCCCCGGTCGCTACGCCATACCATGCAACGAATCATGGCCTCCGCCAGATTTTCGATGGACTCCCCGCCCACCACGTACCAGACGAATATCTCCCCGGAAAAATGGTCGGTCACGGCGTAGCGCGTGAGCCTTTGCTTGCGGATACGGGTAAAGTTGTCGGGCTTGTTCTTGTAGAATTCTTCCGGCGGCATGTCTTTCAAATCGCCAGAATCCGGCGCGTAGAACAGGGTCGAGATAGAGGCGTCAAGTTCCCACACATGGTTGGGATAGAGGCTTGCCAGTTCGACGACCGGCGCGGGCTTACGCAACTGGCCTGGATGCAGACAAGCCCGTTTCAGCGCCCGATGGATCGTGCTCTCCGAGGCGGGCAGAATTTCTCCGGTTTTCCGGTCGGTGATGCCTGCCAGGATTTTTTTCTCGCTTCGCAGCATTTCAACTGCGGCCTTTAAGGACATCAGCCTTTTGTCGTTGGCGCGGTACGTTCCCATCATGGCGCTGGAAATCAGGGCAAGCTCTTCCGGCCAGATGTCGCACTTGCCCTTGTCGGCGCGGACTTTGTTGCGCCTGCCCGCTATTTCGCCAAGGTCGCGTTTCAGGGTTCCGATGGAGACGGAAAGCTGTTGCGCGGCTTGCCGGATAGCCTCGCCCTTGCCGCCATGCGGCAGGCTTGCCAGCTTTTCGGCAAGAGCCGCGACGCGGGAAACGTAGATAGGATCGGCGCGCATGGCGACCTCTTTACTCGGCAAGCTCGCCATCTATCGCCTCACTCTCGGAGTTATCCGGGTTCCAGTCTTTCCACTCCGGTTGTGTGTCTTCGGGGTAGCCGTAGGCTGCCAGAAATGCCTGTTTTGCTTCGGTTGCCTTTTCTTCAAGCGAGACAAGCTGCAAATAGCGCGGCGACCGGTGCATAAGGTGGAATTCCTCTACCGGGACGTTTTCGCCCAGAATGGCGAGGTTGCCAATCAGCGTCTCTACTTTGGCAATGACATCGGCGACATCAACCGCATCAATGAATGCGGCAACCTCCTTCCTGCGGGCAACCGCTTCCGGGTCGGATTCATCCAGTGTATTTCGCGTCCTTTGATTTTTCCTTACCTGCCGCGCGGCTTCGAGTTCAGCTTGCGTTTCCCGCAACTCTTCGCGTTCCTTGTGCGCTCTGACGACGACCTCTTCCAGAATCGAAATGACCTCTTCCCGGCTTTGCGCGTCCTCAACGGCGCGACGTACCAGTTCCTTATCCGGCGCGGGCAAGGCTTTGATGGCGGCATAGTCCTTCTGCCGAATTCCAAGCTGTTCGGCCTTGTCGTATAGCTCTTCGCCTATGGTTTGGCGGTTTGCGACAAGTTCCTGCATCCGGCGAAGCGAGAGGCCAAACCTGTCTTCACAGAATTCTTCAAGGCTCTCATAGGCGCGACGCGTCGCGCCTTTTAAAGGGCGCATAAATCGCCAACCCTTTGATTCTTTTAGCTTTTCGTAGGCGGAGATCGACGCAGTAGACGCGACGTATCGCGTAAACTCGAATGCCTTGACCGCTCCGACCGCCTCAAAGGTCTGCGCGATTTCTTCCAGATTGGCTTCGTTTGAAGTTTCCAGAGTGGTTGTAGATGGTTCAGGCGCGGGAACTCGTTTTGATGACATGGCAATTTCCTTTCGGGTTGAGTGATAAGTTATGCGGCAGCGACAAGCCTTGCTGTCCGCGCTGCTTCGATTTCTTCGCGGCTGCGGCGCAGGAGAATTTGGTTGGTCGGAGGCCAGATTTGGTCAATGGGCAACCCAATGACTTC
>JAISSL010000284.1 GCA_031273145.1 Zoogloeaceae bacterium
GGTTCGATGCGGAAATACGCCATCCCGTCCCATACCATCCGGTAGCGGATCACAAAGCCTGCGAATGCGCCGCCGTGCTGCGCGGTCGCAAGGAACCCAACGATTGCAAGGCTTTTGGCCTCGCCTGTACCCCGGAAAATCCATTGGGTGCCTGCATGGTTTCTTCCGAAGGCGCTTGCGCCGCGCTTTATACTTACGGACTCTGGCAAACGCGAAAGGAATAGGAGAGTCAATCCCATGTTGTATCCTTCCCTCGCCATTTCCGCGAAGGCGGGAAGAAAGTAGGAATTCAGTGCTTTTGTGTCTCCCCCTTTCGTCATCTGTTCAGACCGGGGATATGCTAGAGCGGCAAGATTCAGATAGGCACATTTTGCGCTTGCCTGCCCTCTCCCGCTGTTCAGGATGTCCCTGGTCTGAAAAGTGTGTGAGAAGGGCTATAAATGGTTTTCATCGTTCGTTTGTGGGAAAGGAGGCTAAATCCGCTTGCGTGGCTTTGCAGACGGCATATAGAAGGAAGGGAGAAGGTACATTCGAGGTTGAACTGGAGAACATCTCGCATTGTGAGCGAGCCAGAGTGCCGAGTGTGTAGGTTTTCGTGTTCATGCACCTATTATGTTGCATGTTATATGTATTTGGCAACATTTATTTAAATGATAGGCTCTTTTCTTGGTATAATTCTTGTAAGGATCACGTACAAGGCGTTGATCGCCTTAATTTGTAAGGAAAACGAAATGAGTGCCAAGCCAAGCCACCATTATATATCTTGCCAAGTGATTAATACCTTGCGTGACAAGGTATATCTCATGGCGATAAGTCAAATGTCAAATCCCGAACATAGCCCGTCTACTACTAGTGTAGGCAATATGTCAATAGATTATTGGGAAACAGACGCGGCTACAAAGGCTGCGGGCGGATTAATTTTCGCCAACCCTTAGCCAGAGTATAACCCATCATGGCTTTGTTTCCACAGTTTTCTCTTTCCCGCTGGAGCGCCTGGGCGCCTGCCAAGGCCGATGTCGACCGTTGGTACGCTTGGGCGCGTGGGGAAATTCCGCTTGACGACAACGAAGAGGTCGCTGCCGTGAAAGCGATGCCGCCCTTGTTGCGTCGCCGGGCGCATCGACTGGGACGCGCCGCGCTGGAAACTTTGTATGCGCCGGAGCTTGCCTATGCCGATCAGCCGATCGTCTTTTGCAGCCGACACGGTGAGCTGGCTCGTTCCGTCACTCTTCTACAGGAGCTGGCGGCGGAAGGCAAGGTCTCACCGCAGGAATTCAGCATGGCAGTGCACAACGCCATCGCCGGCCTTTTTCTGATTGCGAAGAAGAGCCAGACGCCCATTGTTTCTTTAGCTTCGGAAAACCGGCTGGCGCTCTCCGGCATGGTTGAGGCACTCGCGCTGATGGCCGATGGCGCGTCTTCCGTGATTCTGGTGTTTTGCGACACGCCGCTGCCCGCATTGTTCCACCATTTTCTGGAGAGCGAACTGACCTGTTTTGCGTTCGCGCTCGAAATGACGACGGGTAAGGATTACCGCCTCACCTACGATGGCACAACGCCTTCCCCGAAAATCGCGCCTGAGCAAATTTCCGGTTCCGCGCTGTCATTGTTGCGCTTCGTTCTTGATGAAACACAGAACACTCTACCGCTCACTGAAACGGCGGAGTGGAAATTGCTGCGCTTATCCCCGGAGGCTGGTCATGCCTGATGCCTTCTTCATGAGTCTCCCGGTATCTGTCGAAGGTAAGCGGCGGCTTTCTCTGGAACGGTGTTGGCGTATCGTGGCAACCGGCTTTTGTTTTATGGTGTTCGGCCTGGGCGGATTGATTGTACTCTGTATCCTGTTTCCACTCTTAAGCCTGCTGGTCTGGCGGCGTACTCTCCGTCAGGCGTGGGCGCGTGATTTCATGAGCGTTTACTTCGGGGCTTTCTGCAAGCTGATGAGCATCACCGGCGTCATCAGCTATGAGGTGCGTGGTCGTGAAAAATTGCGGCGGCGCGGCCTTTTGATCGTCGCCAACCATCCCTCGCTGATTGACGTGGTGATGCTGATTTCCCTGCTGCGCCGCCCGGACTGCGTGGTCAAGACCGCGGCCTGGCGCAATCCGTTCATGATTGGTCCTGCATTGCTGTTCGGGTTTATCCGCAACCAGGATGGTCCGCAACTGGTCGACGACTGCATTGCGTCGGTGCGTCGCGGCAACAATCTGGTCATTTTCCCGGAGGGTACGCGCACCCGGATAGAGGCTCTGCTTTCACGGCAGGTCAATCCCTTGCAGCGCGGCGCTGCCAATGTTGCGGTACGCGGTAGCTTGGCCATGACGCCGGTCGTCATCACCGTTACGGAACCGATGCTCTCCAAGGAACAACCCTGGTATCGCGCGCCAGATCGACGCCCGCATTTCGTGTTGAACGTGCGAGATGACCTGAATCCAATCCACCTCGTTCCTGCCGATACAACGCCGGTTTTGGCGGCGCGAATCGTCACGGAACGCCTTTCCGATTTTTTTAACCACGAGCTGAAAAAAAATGACTGCACTGATTGATGAAATCAAAGCCTTAATTATCGAAGCGTTGAGTCTGGAAGATGTCACGGTTGCCGACATTGATACCGACGCGCC
>JAISSL010000288.1 GCA_031273145.1 Zoogloeaceae bacterium
GACATTGCCCAGGGCGTCGACCACGCGCACGACGACCAGTTGGATCAGGGCGCGGGCGAGCAGGGGATGATGTTCGGCTACGCCTGCCTTGAGACCCCGGTGCTGATGCCGCTTCCCATTCACCTTTCGCACCGGCTGGTGGAACGCCAGAGCCATTTGCGTAAGGACGGACGTTTGCCCTGGCTGCGCCCGGACGCCAAGTCGCAGGTCACCATCCGCTATGTGAATGACAAGCCAGATTCCATTGATACGGTGGTGATCTCTACCCAACACGCGCCCGACATTGCCCTGGAATCGTTGCGCGAGGCGGTCATTGAGGAAATCATCAAGCCGGTGTTGCCAAAAGAACTCGTCAAGGGCGAGATCAAGTATCTGGTCAATCCGACCGGGCGTTTTGTGGTGGGCGGGCCGCAGGGCGATTGTGGTCTTACCGGGCGGAAAATCATTGTGGATAGCTACGGCGGCGCTGCGCCGCATGGCGGCGGCGCGTTTTCCGGCAAAGACCCATCCAAGGTCGACCGTTCTGCCGCCTATGCCGCCCGGTATGTGGCGAAAAACATCGTCGCGGCGGGATTGGCGGAGCGTTGCCTCGTGCAGATTTCCTACGCCATTGGCGTGGCGCAGCCGACTTCGATCATGGTGGAGGCTTTCGGAACCGGAAAATTGCCCGACCAGAAACTGACGGAACTGGTGCGAGCGCATTTTGACTTGCGTCCGAAGGGGATTGTCCGAATGCTCAATCTGCTGCGCCCCATTTATCAGAAAACCGCTTCTTACGGACATTTTGGCCGCGACGAGCCGGAATTCACCTGGGAAGCGTTGGACAAGGCCGAGGCTCTGAAAAACGCTTGAAGAAGCTCAGAGTTTTTCAACGCCGGACTGTGCCGCGCACAGTCCGGCCTGCATTTCAGGCATTTGTCTGACTTTATTGGTCGGAACTGCCGACCTTCAACCTTTTCTGTATGTCCCGCAGAGTGTCAAGGTATGCCTTTTCCACATCAGTCAGCTCATCAGGCAACTGTTTCTGGTAGGCATCATACTCAAGTCGAGCTTTCGCAACAGCCTCTTCGTGGGAGACAGTGCCTGCATTCTTCAGTACGGCCAAGCCAAAGCCGCTTGTAAACCTGTCCAGGGTATCAAGCCAATCCCGCATGTATATAGGCTCATGACGCTCTGCCTTAAGTTCAGCCATATCGAAGAAGGCGTTGACCATACGTCTAAGGGCAAACAGTTCCTTCTCGGTCATGTAGTTCTTTGCGATGGCCACTTCGCTCCTGACTGGACGTTTGCCCTTGAAGACCGTCAAACCCATGAAAGGCAAATCAGCGTTCGCGCGCTCAAAAACGATCTCGCTTGCGGTATGCCCACTGGCGGCATAGTGCAGCTTGTTTTGAACGATCTTGAAGAATTCTACCGTTTCGGGCATGGAGGCGTTGTAGTCCAGACTGGTTGCGTACAGGTCAAGTACCTGGCGGTACATGACCTTCTCACTGGCACGAATATCGCGGATACGCTCAAGTAGTTCCTTCCAGTACAGCCCTCCGCCCATGTTCTTCAGGAATTCATCGTTCATGGAATATCCCTTTTGCAGATATTCATGAAGAACAGACGTTGCCCATTGCCTGAACTGCGTGGCCTGGGGGGACTTCACACGAAAGCCAACTGCGATGATTACGTCAAGTGAGTAGAAGGCAACGGGTTTGAAGCTGGTAGTAATGTGAAGAATCTTCACATTACTACCTTCATTCAGCTCTCTTTCGTCAAAAATGTTGCGTATATGTTTTGTGACGCCAGACCGTTCGCGTCCATACAGACGCGCGATCTGCGCTTGCTGAAGCCACATTGTCCCGTCCTCAAGGCGGCAGTCGACCTTGACCTTGCCGTCTGATGACTGGTAGATGACGATTTCTGAATTTTGCGAGGGCATTTAGAGGGAAGAAATTGCTGACCAGTGAGCAAAATACCAGATTGAGCAGGACAGCGCGGGAAAATTTGCTGCGCGGACAGCAATGTTTTTTAATCGCCACCTGCGAGATAGCGCCAATAGCGTTTTTCCTGCGCCCGATACGCTTCGGCGGTAATGCCAGCCGTGGGATGGACGGTCAGGGTCAGCGCCCCGTCTCGGTCAGTGCGAAGCAGGCGGGCGTCCAGCGTTTCATATCGCTCAACAATCTCAGGATGGGGATGGGAAAAACGGTTGCGATAACCGGCAGAAACCAGCGCCCACTGGGGGCTGACCGCCGCCACAAAAGGCCAGGAAGAAGAACTTTTGCTGCCATGATGCGGGAGCAGCAAAACCTCGGCAGCAAGCGCCTCTTGTTGACTGGCAAGAAGGCGTTTTTCCTCGCGTTTTTCGATGTCGCCGGGGAACAGCAAGCGGCCACCCGGTGCGCTCACCTTTAACACGCAGCTATCATTATTCCTGCCGCGCACGGCTTGTTCCTGCCCCGGATGAAGAAATTCAAAGCGCACGCCATCCCATTGCCACAGTTCGCCCTGTCGGCAGATGCTTCCGCCTGCCAGTTCCGGCAGGGACGAGAAAATCATAGCCATCGGGATTTTTGCGCGCAGGCTATCCAGGCCGCCCGCGTGGTCGCTATCCTTGTGCGAGACGACGACGGCATCAAGCCTACGAATTCCCCGCGCCGCAAGGTAAGGCAGCACGATGCGTTCCCCGGCGTTGCTGGCTTCTTCCACCTTTTCGCCCATGCCATACACCGGGCCGACATCGTAAAGCAGACGATGATGGCTCGTCTCCAACAGGGCGCTTTGCCCCTGTCCCACGTCAAACACGGTCAAGCGCACTGCCCCTTCCGGCAAGGATGACGCGGGAACCTGAAAAATCAGGGGACAGAGCAAAAGCCATCCCACCGCCTTGCCGGGAAAGCCGCGCGGCAGGAGGAGTAGGGCTACTCCAAAAGCGGCGGCAAGCGTTGCCCAGAGGGGCGCTGCGCCCGGAGAAAACTGGGGCGCGACGGCAAGCCATTCCAGAGCCGCCATCGGCCAGACCAGCAAAGCGTGGGCAAGGGCAAGCAAAAGCCAGGAGACAAACGGCAACCAGATAAACAGGACGGACAAAAGCGCAAGCGGCGTGATAATAAAGCTGATCCAGGGAATCAGGAGCAAATTGGCAAGCGGGGAAAGCAGGGGGAAACGCTGAAAAAACAGCAACAGCAAGGGCAAGGTCGCCAAGGTTGCCGCCCACTGCGTGACGGAGAAAAGGCGTAACCAGTGCCACAACTGCGTAAAAAATCCCGCTTCAATGCTGCTTTCGGCGGAATCGTTGGTTCGGTAACGTTGCCCTACCCAGCACAGCGCCGCGACTACGCAGAAGGAAAGCCAGAAGCCGGGCGCAAGCACCGCCCAGGGGTCGGCCAGCAGGACAAAAAAGAGCGCCAGCAACAAAATACGGGAAATACGGACGCGGCGGCGGGAAAAAAGCGCGACCGCCGCCGCAGCCAGCATGATGCAGGCGCGTTGGGCGGGGACATCCAGCCCGGAGAGCATTCCATAGGCAAGCGCCATCAACGCCCCGCCGAAAATCGCCGCCTGTTGCGCGGGCATTCTGCGGCACAACCGGGCGCGTCGCCGCCAGAAGCTGCCAATCAGCCAGCCGGCAAATCCCGCAACCAGCGTGATATGCAGGCCGGAAATGCACATCAGATGCGTGGTGCCGGTTCGGTTGAAGGTATCCCAGTGTTTGCGGGGAATCGCGCCCTGATCGCCCACGGCAAGCGCAACCAGAATTCCGGCATAAGGCCGCTCATTCCCCAGATTGGCCTGAAACCGCTCGCGTAAGTAAGCGCGCAGACGATGAACCGCGTCCATCGGCGACCAGCTAACCTGTTCCACAAAGCGCGGCGCGGGCGTCTGGCGAACGTAGCCGCTTGCGCCCAGATTGCGTTCCAGCAGCCAGGCTTCATAATCGAATCCGTATGGATTCAGGCTGCCATGCGGCTTTTTTAAGCGTACCGTCAGTTCCCAGCGTTCCCCGGCTTGCGGGAGGCGTAATGGCGCGGCATCACGGGCTGGACGGGTATAGAAGGTAAGCCAGAGACGTTCCGGCAGGGAGACATTCGCCGTTTGCTCGACCCGAAACACAAAGCGTTCGCCGCGCCCGAAATTCGTGGGCAGGCTAGCAACCGTGCCGATGACGCGAATATCCTGCCCTTCCAAGACTGTATCAAGCCGATTCTGCAAGCGCCCTTCCGCCCGCCATGCGGCATAGCCCCAACCGCTCATGCTGCCCGCCACCAGCGCGACAAAGAGCAAAAAAACGCAGGCAACCCGCCCTTGCAGAAAGCAGAGGATTCCCGCTAAAGATAGCCCTGCCACAAGCCAGACGAGCGGCGTTGCCGGGAGGGTGGCCTGTTGTTGCAGACCGGCAATGGCAAGCGCGAAGGCGATGAGAAAAGGCGTCCCGCCCGCGCCGGGGCGTGCTTTCGATGCAGGCGTAGACATGTTTGTAGTCGTTTCCCTCTTTCCCTATCGCTTGTACAGGCTATCAATCCGGGTTATGCTATATTCTATAATTGTAACGCAAAAAGGATGAAAGCTATGCCAATGGCGCTATGCCCGACTCATGGCGGACAAGGCGGTATGTTGGTATCTCCGGGCGTCTGTCAGGCTATGCAGGACGAACTTGCAATCAACATGGTTTATCTCGTCTTGTACCTTGAAGGGTCTGAAAAATCTGAGGGGGTTGAAGAAACCAAAGAAGAGGAAGAAGCGGTTAAGCAGCTCCTTTATGCCAGCTTTTCTTGTCATGCAAAAAAAGAGGAAGTGGGCGTTTTCCCACTGACAGGCCGTTTAAGCAGATACGAGGATGGATGGGGGGATGGATATGTCATGACATTTGACGATGAGCCGTCCTGGGATGAGGCCGTTCGCACTATACAACCCGTATGCAGAAAATGCTTTGCCGAGTTTGTCAGTACCACAAAAAGCGCCCTCAATACCCTTTTACCTGCCTGATTATGCGCCGACTTCCAGCCGCCCGTCAGAAGGAAGTGTCAATTTCGCATTGTATTTTATTGGGAGATGATTTATAATAAGTAGGTTCAAACAACTGTGGCAGGAGTGTTCAAATGGAATGTACGCATTGCAAGAGCTGCAAAGTCAG
>JAISSL010000023.1 GCA_031273145.1 Zoogloeaceae bacterium
AGATGCTTTATGCCGCGCTCTGCCGCCTGCGCGACCAACGCCTCCGGCGGCAGAAAACCATCGGAAACATTGGAGTGGCAGTGAAAATCAAAAGACTGAACAGGCGAGCGCACGGATAAGCATCCGATTAAAAACTGATAATTTTAGCACAACTTCATGTCCTATAAGCCCTGCGGCACAATTCGGAACCTGTGCATTCCCGCGTAGGCGGGAATTCAGCGCCTTTGCGTCCCCTCACCCGTCATTCCCGCGTAGGCGGGAATCCAGTAAGGACATAGGCTTTTCGCAGGAAAGGAATGATGTTCCGCCGTTCCATGTCGGCGTAAAAAACTGGATTCCCGCCTACGCGGGAATGACGGAGTGGCGCAACTCTCTTCCTTTTCCGGGCGCAACAGAATGTTGTAATTGCCCCTGTGCTTGCCCTGACTTTGGCGCTCGTACCGCGCTCATACCCAACAAAAACCCCGCCGGATGGCGGGGTTTTTCGTTCGGGTCAACCTGCAAGACTTACACCTTAAATTGCTGGACGGTGCTTTTTACGGCGCTGGACAACTGCTCAAGGCGAACCGCCGCAGAGGCCGTTTCTTCCGCCGCCGCGTTGTTCTCGTCCGTCATCTGGGCAATGCTTTCCACATGCTTGGAAATTTCCTGACTCGCCTGACTTTGTTCCTTCAGGGCATTGGAAATTTCCGTGATCGCATCAGACACCTTGTGCGCCTTCTCCCGGATGGAGACAATCCGCTCGCCCGCTTCCTGCGCCAACGCCTGCCCGGATTCGACCTGTTGCTCAACCTTGTTCATCTCCTCCACCGCTTCCTGAGCGGAAGTCTGGATTTTGCTGACCATCGCGCTGATCTCGCTGGTGGAGGCCGTTGTGCGCTCTGCCAGCTTTCGCACTTCGTCCGCCACCACCGCGAAGCCGCGTCCCTGTTCGCCAGCGCGCGCCGCTTCAATCGCCGCGTTCAGCGCCAGCAGGTTCGTCTGATCCGCCACATCCTTGATGACCTGCACGACGGTAGAAATCTGCTTCGACTCTTCGCCCAATGCCTGAATGACCTCTGCGGCTTTTGTCACCACCTCGGCAATCGAGGTCATTTCCGCCGCCGTGCGCTCGATGATCTGACCGCCTTCTTCCGAAGTCTCGCCCGCGTCATGCGCGATGGATTGCGCGTCTCCCGCGCTGGCAGAAACAGTATTGATGGAAACCGTCATTTCTTCCACCGAGGCGGCCATCGCGGAAGTGGAACTCGACTGGCTCGCCGAACTCTCCGCAACCTGTTTCGCCGCCGTATTCAAGGCTTCTACGCCCTGAGTGGTCTCCGTCACCCGATCCGTGACTTCCGTCAGCGATTTCTGTAGCTTCTGCATCAGCTTGTTGAAACGCGATACGGCTTCTCCAACCTCGTCGCTTTTCAGGTAATCCACCCGCAGTTTGAGGTCGTTATCCCTTTCGGCACGGGTCAGCGTCTCGGAGAGTTTATGGATCGGCGCAAAGGTTGATTTCATCGTCGTAATGCCCAGAACAAGCAGCACCACGAAGGCAACTATCGAGACCGTGTTCTGAACCCACATGGCTTGCTCCTGAGCCGCGATGGACTCTTTTACAGTGTCCTCTGCCGACTGGTTGTTGAAATCCACAAGCCATTTTTGCGCCTCCAGCAGCCTGGGCGTTACGTTTTCGCGCAGATGCGCCTGATCATCTATGTACTGTTTGTGCATCTGCGCCAGAGCCTCCGCAGTCCCTTTGGCTGCCGCGACTTTCAGATTCGCGTTCTGGGATTGCAGTCCGGTAAGCCATTCCTTCCATAACCCCTCGAACTCACTCCACTTCTGATTGGCCAGGGGATTGACACGGGGGATTTTGTCATAGGCGTCCACAAACCCCTGCGCGTCTTTGATCGCATTCTCAAATTCGGTCGCGATGATCCCCAGCCGCTCTACCTGCTGGGATGGCGGATAGTCCGCCGTGGCCATTGCCTGATAGCTGGCCGCCCTGATCCGCATGACCTGGGTATTGAGATTCTGAAGCGCGGAGACTTTCGGCATCCGGTCATGTCCGACATAGACAAGATTGTTCCCGGCTTCGTTCAGGTTGTAGGTTGCGAAACCCGCAACCGTCACCAGGGCAAGCCCGGCTACCACCAGCATAATGTTGAATCGCGTTTTGAGTTGCATGACTGTCTCCTGACATTGAATTTTGCGGCGCGGCTATGTTGCATCCAGACGTTGAGGCACGCCGCTATTTTGAGCCATCCCTTTCTTGCGGCTGGGGATGCCCTGGATCAAGACAGTTCATTATAGCCATGACGGGCTGATTACAATAGAGAAAAATATTTGTTCAGTTGGATTTGCGCCCCTGGTTTTTTGCGGCGCGGCCTGGGATTCATCCCCGTATCCGGGCGAGGACTTCATAGACATCCGTGGATAAGCCGGGTTTGGCAAGCGCATTTTCCAGTACCTTGCCTGCGTGTTCGCGCCGGGTGGCGTCCATTTTTTTCCAGGAATCAAACGCGCGCGCCAGACGGGCGGCCACCTGCGGATTTTTCTCATCCAGCGCCAGCAATTCCTCTGCCATAAAGCGATAGCCGGTCCCGTCCGCCGCGTGAAAAAAGGGCAGATTCGCGCCGAACGTGCGAATCAGGGCGTAAATCTTGTTGGGATTGTTCCGGTCAAATGCCGGATGCCGGGTCAGTTCCCGCACCACGGCCAGCGTATCAAAACGCCGCCCTATCGCCTGCGCCGCAAGCCATTTATCCAGCACCAGCGGCTCATGTCGCCAGTCCTCATAAAATCCTGCCAGCGCCGCTTCCCGTTCCGGGCAGGTCGCATCGCGCACATACGCCAGCAGGGAGAGCGCGGCAAAGCGCTCCGTCATGTTATCCGCCTGTTGGTAGTGCTGAAAGGCCAGTTGCCGGTATTCCGGCTTATCCAGTTCCAGCAGATAGGCAAGCGCCGCATGGCGCAAGGCGCGGCGTCCCACCTCATCCGCCGTAAAGCGATAAGCCCCAGATGAGGCAAGCGCGTGATACAACGCCCGCAATTCCGCTTCCCAATATCCGGCTAACGCCTGCCGCAGACTATCCCGCGCCAGCCGCAGCGCGTCCGGGTCTATTTCGCCTTCCCGCGCCAGTATTTCAGAGAGCGCAATCTCGCCGGGTAGCGTCAACATTTCCGCAACAAACGCCGCGCCCCGTGCCTGCCAGCCTTTAAGCAGCGCGCGCAAGACTTCCGCCAACCCGGCGGCGGCATCCGCATTGCAGCTACGCTTTTCCCGCGCCGCCGCCAAAATCAGGTCGCTGGCAAGGCGCTGACCGGCATTCCAGGCCGCAAACGGGTCATGCTCATGCGCGACCAGCAAGCCCAGTTCTTCCGGCGAATAGGCATAATCCAGCACCACCGGCGCGGAAAAATCCCGCAACAGGGAAGGAACGGGTTTCTCTTCAATCGCGTCAAAGAAAAAAGTCTCTTCCGCCTGTGCCAAAACCAGCGTTCGCGCCGAACCGGGAATTTCCCCGCCTGCCCCATCAAACAGCGCCACCTTGAGCGGCATGAGGCAGAGAGAATCCGCGCCTGCGGCGGCTTTTGGATTGGTCTGCTTGACTGTCAACGAATAACGGCTACCTTGCTCGTCAAAATCTGTCTGAATGGCAAGGCGCGGCGTGCCGGGATTAACATACCAGTTCAGAAAAGTCCCCATGAGGTTAAAGCCGGACGTATCCGCCATCGCCCGCACAAAATCCTCGCACGTTACCGCTTTGCCATCGTGCCGCCTGAGATACTCGGTCAAGCCCGCCCGAAATGCCGCCTTGCCAATCAGGGTCTGAATCATCCGCACGACTTCCGCGCCCTTTTCATACACGGTTGCCGTATAAAAATTGTTGATTTCCATGTAGGAATCCGGGCGCACCGGATGCGCCATCGGCCCCGCGTCCTCTGGAAACTGCGTGGCAAACAGCCCCCGCGCTTCCCGGATTCGCGCCGTTTGAGCATCGTGCGTGTCCGCGCCAAATTCCTGATCGCGGAATACGGTCAAGCCTTCCTTCAACGATAACTGGAACCAGTCCCGGCACGTCACCCGATTGCCCGTCCAGTTGTGGAAATATTCATGCGCCACCACCCGGTCTATCCCTTCGAAATCCGCGTCCGTCGCCACCTCCGGCTTTGCCAGCACGTATTTCGCGTTGAAGATGTTGAGTCCCTTGTTCTCCATCGCGCCCATGTTGAAATCGCTGACCGCGACAATCATATACCGTTCCAGATCGCATTCCAGGCCGAAGCGTTCCTCATCCCAACGCATCGCCTTCTTGAGCGCCAGCATGGCGTGTTCGCACTGATCCAGATAGCCCGGTTCCACATAAATCGCCAGCTCAACCTTACGCCCGCTCGCCGTCGTGAAATTGTCCCGCAACGCCTCCAGCCGCGCGGCAACGAGCGCAAACAGATAACAGGGTTTTTTGAAAGGGTCGTGCCAGGTGACGTAATGGCGGCCTTCTTCTTCGTCACCTGCATCAACCTGATTGCCGTTGGAGAGCAGCACGGGGAATGTCTCTTTATCCGCATGAATCGTCACCGTAAAGCGGGTCATTACGTCAGGCCGGTCGGGGAACCAGCTTATCCGCCGGAACCCTTCCGCTTCGCACTGGGTGAAATAGCCGTTTCTTGAGCGATAAAGGCCGGAAAGACTGGTGTTCCGGTCGGGATGGAGTTTTACCCGCGTTTTCAGGGTAAAGCGGTTGGGCAAGCCTTGCAGCCTGCGCCCTTGCGCGACTTCCACAAAGTTAGTCTCGCATCCTTCAACGGCAAAAGAGAGCGTCTCCAACGCCTCGCCATGCACCAGCAATTGCCCGGTATCTCCCGTAAAAGCCGGATTGGACTGAAAGGCAATTTCCGCAGCAACCAACGCGACGACCTCTTCGCCTTCAGCGCGAAAATCCACATCCAGCGCGATGGATTCCGCAAGATAGGCAGGCGGCAGGTAGTCTTTGAGATAAGTGGTCTTGGGCATGGCTTTCAAGCGATAAAAAACCCGCCGCAATTACGGGGCGGCGGGTTATTTTCCGCAGGGAACCGGGAACAGGTCAGCGCAATCCGGCGGCGTATTCGGCAACCGCCTTGATGTCATGGTCGGTCAGCTTTTCCGCGATGTCGCGCATCATGTTTTCCGGGTCATTGGTGCGTTCGCCGGTGCGGAATTTGTTAAGCTGCAAGGCCAGATATTCAGGATACTGGCCGGCAAGCGCCGGATATTGCGAGGG
>JAISSL010000032.1 GCA_031273145.1 Zoogloeaceae bacterium
AGCTATGGAAGGGAAGGGAAGGGAAGGGAAGGGAACGGAAGGGAAGGGAAGGGAAGGGAAGGGATGGTATGCGAATTTGGTGTCTATAAAGGGGAGTCACTGAACATGATTGCCAGACACTTCGCGCCAAATAAAGTTTTCGGCTTCGATACCTTCACTGGTTTGCCCGAATTCTGGTGTTACGAATATCCCGAAGGCGCTTTTGACACATCTGGCGAAGAACTGAATTTCGAACCAAATTGTGTGCTGTATAAGGGCTTGTTTGATGATACGCTTCCGAAGTTTCTGCAAGACGTTCAAGGCACAGCCAGCCTGATTCACATTGATTGTGACCTTTATTCAAGCACGGTTTCCGTGCTTCGTCATCTTGCCCCACGCATCTGTGTCGGTACAGTTCTCGTCTTCGACGAGTACTTCAATTATTCTGGCTGGCAGAATCACGAGCACAAGGCTTTCCGGGAGTTTCTCGATGCGACAGGTTTTGAGTGTCGATACATTGCATATAACAGACTCGAAGAGCAAGTCGCCGTTGTTATTACTAGAGCGGCTTCTGTTTAATCCTGTCCATGAATCTCCATCCCGCAACCGGGGCTAAAGCATGACACGGGCGGCAGGTTGCCGCCCCTACGGACAAATTCAGTGGAATCGCGCGCTGAAAGAGGTGCCGCGCATTGAATAACTTGTAGGGGACGCAACCTGCGTCCCGCTAAAGTCGGCGCAACGTGCAAGTATGCAGATTGTCATTTCTGTCAGACGAAACCGCAAGCAGGGTCGGGAGCATGATAAGTCACTCTAGCGTCTGCGCCACCTGGTTGAGAATGCGTTCCTTCACCTTTTTTCCCGTTCCGCCGTGCGCTTGAGCGCAATGCGTATTCCATCGCTGATGTTCCCTTT
This sequence comes from Zoogloeaceae bacterium, assembly GCA_031273145.1. Taxonomy (GTDB): domain Bacteria; phylum Pseudomonadota; class Gammaproteobacteria; order Burkholderiales; family Rhodocyclaceae; genus Azovibrio. Next base: position 895 of record JAISSL010000032.1, read on the forward strand.
GCCCAGTTTCTTTGCGAATTCCCGCGATTCAACGTCCAGGGTTATGCCACAGCGGACTACCTTGCCCTGGTATCGGGTGCTTGATTTGCGGATCAGTTCCAGCTCTGTTGCCTTGCAGTAAAGGTTGTTCATCCCCTTGTTGAGCCGTTGCGCCAACTCCCGCTTTTGGGTGGTGCGATAATTTGCCTTGAGGTACTCGATTTCTTCCTCCGTCCACGGCAACACGACGTTTTTTTGTTTTCCGGGCAGACCAAGCGCCCTTACGCGCTCAAAGACAGCATATCTGGAACGCCCCATTTTTTCGGCCAGGGACGTGATTGTGGTTTTGAGATATTCCGAGCGCAGCAGCGCGTCTTCCTCTTCCGTCCACATAACCTGGTTGTTGCGGCTGGCCTGCTGTTGCGTCTTGCGGTTGTCTGTCATGGCGTTTCCTTTCAAACTTTTCCCTTTTCCGCCAGGTGCTTGAGCGCTATGCGAATGCCCTCGCTGACGTTGCCCTGTCCAATTTCCCTCGCAAATTCCCGATCCTTCACATCCAGGATAATGGCGCAGCGTACCTGGTTTTCCTTCTTGATGGCGCGCATCCTGCGAACCAGACCAAGCTCCAGAGCCTTGAAATACACGCTGTTTATCCCCTTGCGGACCCTTTTGCATATTTCCGCCTTGGGAGTCCTTTTGTAATTTGCCTGGAGGTACGCGATCTCTTCTTCGGTCCACTTGAAAACGAAGTCTCTTTTTTTCCCGGTCAGGCCAAGCGCCTTTGCGTGAGAGGCAACGGCGTTCTTGGTGCGACCAAGCTGCTCGGCCAGAGCTTCTATGGTGCTGTTGACGTAGTGCTCGTTAAGCACCTGCTCTTCTTCAATCGTCCAACGGGGTTTTGTCTTCATGGCAGTTACTCGAAAGAAGCGCCCGCGCATTTCAGGCACGCGGCTATCTTTTCCTCATCCCGGAAAATGGGTATGGCGTTTTCTCCGAAGTTCGGGTTGGCGGCGAAAATTTCTTCCAGGGTGTTCATGATAAGCTCCAGAAAGGGCGCAACGCATACGCTCCCTTGGGGCGCGTACAGGATTGTCAGATAAGACATAGACAATTATGAGAACCGTATCATACACCAAAATGAAACAGAATCCGCGCAACGGTTACAAAATGCGATAGAACAGGGAAATAAAAAATCCAGGCATACACTCGAAGCCCTGAAAAAGTAGAAAAATCGCCGTCCGCAAGGACATCGCCGTTCGCAAGGATGGTTGCTGTCCGCGTCCCTAAAGAAAGATGGGTTCCGGTTCCAGATGGATGCCGAAGCGGGCAAAGACGGCTTCTCGGACGGCGCGGGCAAGGTTTTGCACATCGGCAAAGCGCGCGCCGCCCCGGTTGACCAGTACCAACGCCTGCGCTTCGTGCATTCCAACCGCCCCCAGATTACGGCCTTTCCAGCCCGTTTTTTCGATCAGCCAGCCAGCCGCGAGCTTGACCTTGCCATCCGCCTGCGGATAGACGGGCAAACCGGGATGGACGCCGGTCAGCGCGGCGGCAAGCTCTGCGGCCACAACCGGATTCTGAAAAAAGCTGCCCGCGTTGGGGAGTTTGGCGGGATCGGGCAGTTTTGCCCTGCGGATGCGGATGACCGTTTCCGCCAGTTGTTGCGGGGTAGGGGACTGAATGCCGCGCACTTCCAGATGCGCCTCGATTTCTCCGTATCCGGTACGGGGTTGCCAGCGTTTCGGCAAGCGAAACAGGACGCGAAGAATGGCATAGCGCCCGGAAAGATGCCAGCCTTCCTGCTTGAAAATGCTCGTCCGATAGGCCAGCTTGCAATCGGCAGCGGAAAAATGGCGAATTTCGCCGCTCGTGAGGTCGAAGGCTTCCAGTTCATGCAGAAAGTCTTTTATTTCCGCGCCGTAAGCGCCGATGTTCTGAATGGGCGCGGCGCCAACCGTGCCGGGAATGAGGGAAAGGTTTTCCAGTCCCGGATAGCCGTTTTGCAAGGTCCATTGGGTGAAGTCGTGCCAGTTTTCGCCAGCGGCGGCGGTCACATAGTGAAAATCGTCATCTTCGCCAGCCCATGCCCGTCCTTTTAACGCCATTTTCAGGATGAGGCCGGGAAAATCGCCGGTCAGCACCAGATTGGAGCCTTCCCCCAGCATGAAACAACGCTGCCCGATCAGGTCGGGATGTTGCGCGAGCGCCGCGAGTTGTTCGCGCGTTTCGATACGTGCGAAGCGTTCGGCAGAGGCGGAAAGCCCCAGCGTGTTGTGGGCAGTCAGATTGGCCTTGGGGACGATGAAGTCGGGCAACATGAAAAAAATTCAGCGAATGGGAAAGAGGTGATCGTAGGCGAGATTGTAAACGTAAGCATAGCCGATGTAGGCCAGGGCAAGTCCCAAATCGGCAGTCAGCGCGAGCCAGAATCCCATGTCCGTCCACAGCAGGATGACTGGCAGGGTGAAAAGAATCAGCCCGCCCTCAAACCCGAAAGCGTGCAACAGGCGTAGCCGGAAAGGGCGCTGGTCGGCGGCGCGGCGGGCAAGGCGGCGCTCGATTCGGTCGAACAGGTCGCAATAGAGGGCGTTCCAGAAGAGGGCGATGATGGAGAGCGCCACCAGCAGTCCCGCCGAAGAAAGAAGCGCCTCGCCGCTTGCCAGGGCAAACAGGGGCGTTATCAGGAGCAGGCCGAAAAATTCAAACAGGATGACCTGCCGCGCCCGGTCGGCAAAGGTACGCAGAGGAATGGCAAGCGGTTCGGTCATCGCGGCGGGCAAAAATGTGAAGAAACAGCTTCATATTTTGCCGAATCTGGAATGTTTTGGGAAACCCCAAAAACGCCCCGGTTTGTAACGAAAAAGTCCCTGAATCTGTGTTTTAGAGGGGTTTCGATTCAGATAGGCACATTTTACGCTGGTTTGCCCTCTCCCGCCCCTTCGGGGCACCCTCTCCCACAAGTGGGAGAGGGGATGCTCAGTGCCGCCCGCATCGTTTGCTCGGCATCCTTTTTCCCTAATGCCGTGTATCAGGAGCGCCGATTCCTGGCGGGTGGATAACAAAAATCCCGCTTTCCGGCGGTTGTCTCGGTTCAGGCAATTCAGAGTGGCGATCCTCGGACGATTCAAGCGGCTCAAGCGGTTTAAGGGGTTCCCGCAGTTTAAGCGGTTTGTGCGGTTCAGTCGGTTCCGACGGTTGTCGCGCAATCCAGCGCAGCACTTTTACTTCTGCCTTGAGCCGCGAAACCTCATGCATGAGCCTCGCGATTTCTTTATCATGCGCCGCATATTTTTCCTCAAGCGCCATGATTCTTGCTGTAAGAGCCTCGTTGTCCATGATGATCTGTCCGTTAAGCGTATCTGCGGTATCCAGAAGCCGCTTTGTATCCTGATGCGCTTTTTGTGTTACTTCAAGGTCATGCACAGCCTTGTCGCGTTGCGCGATTGCGGCCTGCTTTTCCGTTTCCAACGCGGTTTTCTCCTTTAGCGCGGCGTTCAGTTCGGCAAGCGCGTTGCCGGCGGACTGCATCCGATCCCGCAACTTGGCGCTCAGTTCATCTACTTCCGCCTTTTTCGCCCGGTAGGCTTCCACAACCCGGTTATGTTTTATGACCACGGTGTTGTGCTTCGCTACCATGGAGCGATAGCCCTCTGCCGCCGCTTCCGCCAGGTTGCGCTGTTTGTTCAGGGCTGTTTCAAGCTCGGCGCGTTCCTTTATGGCATCCGCTTTTTCCTTACGCGCCCTTGATAACGCCGCTTCATACTGGCTGATGGCTTCCATTGCGCCCACCAGTTCATCCTTACGCCCGCTCATGACATCCACGGCATCCGCAAGTTTCTTCCGCACCTCGCCTAGTTCCTGCTCCAGCATTGCGCGATCCGCCGCCGCTTCGATGCGTTGCTTCTCCGCGTCGCCTTCCAGAGTCTTGTTTCTGGCTTCCAGGCGTTCACACTCCAGGCGAAGCTCAATTTCCTGGGTTTCCAGAGCCTTGCATTTTTCTACCGATGCGTCGAACTCCAGGCGAAGTTCGCTCACCCTGCCTTCCAGGCGGATACGTTCGCCTTCCGAAAAATCATACTCCCGGCTAAGTTCATCCGTAGACCAAAGAGGGTTTGCATACCTACGCGCTACTACCGGGCTGGCGCTTCCCAGCGGGACGACCGGCGCCAGTTTACCCGCCCCCTCGGCAGAGCTGGAGGCGGACTGTGTTACTTCCGACCCGGTTACAGGCTCTGGTTTATCCGCATTTTCTGCGGAGTCTGGTTCCGCATAACCCATGATACACCTCTACTACGATCAAGATTTAAACATCATAGTACAACTATGTATAATTTCAAATATATTTTGCATAGAAGCGTTACCGCCAGATTCCAGAAAACAACATATCCATCACTCGGCACTCCACCCACGCAGGATTAACCCTTATTCCGCGCAGGGCAGACATTTCATCCACGGCTTGAACACGAATGCGGTAGCTTGCATCCCTAGCGGTATAAGAGTCTACCGTTCGGGCAGCCGTAGTCGCGCAGGTATTTACCATTCCGGCTATCGTCGGCGTCACTGCTCATGATTTGCGGCGAGAAGTGACCATCCCAATTTCGGTACGTGTACGGACACAACACAAGACGACCTTTCTTGTCCGTATCGACTTTGGCAATGATGATTCCCTCGTCACCGTTTCTGGGATCGGGGCCGCAGTTTGAGGGTCGAACTGACAGGGCAATTTTAGCGCCTTGATAAACCCTTGCGTCTGATGCCTTTAGAACCTGCATGACCGTAGCCGTAGCCGTAGTTATAGCAGTAGCCTCCTTTACGTCCGACAAGGAAACTTTCGCAATCACATCCGCATCAGGTGGCGGATCGGGAATGGTCTTAAAGAAAATGGTCTTATAACTAAAGGGATGGCAAGCATGTACCTGTGGCGATGCCAGCAGGAAGCAAAAAGCCAATGCAATGAAGGGACGCATATGTTTCTCCAAAAGTTCGGTAGTCAATCATTATGCAGGCGGCAATTATAAACAACAATTGCCGTCCGCAAGACATCGCCGTCTGCAAGACCCTATCGCGCCAATAGCCGCCTGGGATATAACAGGCCGTCCGCCTTGACCTCTCCCACGCCCAATAATTCCCTTTCCCCGGCATACACCCGGATTTTTGTCCCCGGCTCGCCCGCTTTATCCACGCGCACAGGATTGCCGCAGCCAAAACGCGCACTCATCCCTTCGTCCAGAAAAACAGCCGACAGGGAACGAAGCAGATAATCTACCGGCAATAAGGCATCCATAAGCGCCCCATCTGCCGCCAACTGTTCCAGTTCCGGCAAGGAACGCGCCCCGGTCAGGGTCAAATCCCCAACCGCAATCCGGCGAAGCCCCGCAAGGTGCGCGCCACATCCCAACGCTTCGCCGATATCTTCCGCCAAAACGCGAATGTACGTCCCCTTGCTGCAACACACTTCCACTTCCAGCCAGGGCGTATCGTCCGCCAAAGCCTGTGGCGGGACGCAGGTTGCGTCCCCTACAGAATTTTCCATGCGAGGCGCTATTGAATTGTCCGTAGGGGCGGCAATTTGCCGCCCGTATCCTGGCGCAAAATTTCCGGGCGAGGGGAGATTCAATACCCTCTCCTCTAACCCCTTTGTTGGATACTTGATTCCCGCCTGCGCGGGAATGACGTTGAGCAGTTCCAGGCGATGAATCCGTATCTGCCGCGCTTCCCGTTCTACCGTGACGCCCTGCCGCGCCAGTTCATACAACGGCCTGCCTTCCCGCTTCAGGGCGGAATACATCGGCGGAACCTGCGTCATTTCGCCCGTAAAGGCCGCCAACACTTCCTGTACCCGTGCCGCATCACAACAAACCGGGCGAATTTCCAGCACCGCGCCTTCCGCATCGCCCGTCGTGGTCGTCATGCCCAGACGCACCCTGGCGCGATAGGTTTTGTCGGCATCCAGCAAATCGGCGGAAAACTTGGTCGCCTCCCCCAGACAAACCGGCAAAAGGCCACTCGCCAAGGGGTCGAGCGTGCCGGTATGGCCTGCCTTTTCCGCCTGAAAAAGCGCGCGCGCCCGTTGCAACGCCGCATTGGAAGACATCCCTTCCGGCTTGTCCAGCAGGAGTACGCCATCCACCTTGCGCCGGATACGGCGCGGCTGCGGGGATGCCTTTTCAGATGGCATCTTCCATCCCTTCCCGCCGTTCCGACCGTTGCCGTTCCCACATCCGCGCATAGAGGCCGCCCTGCCGCAAAAGCGCGTCATGCCGTCCGCGCTCGACAATCCGCCCGCCTTCCATGACCAGAATCTCATCTGCGTTCATTACGGTGGAGAGACGATGCGCGATGACCAGCGTGGTGCGTCCCCGCGCCGCCGCTTCAAGCTGCTTTTGGATTGCCCATTCGGTATGGGAATCCAGCGCCGAAGTCGCCTCGTCGAAAATCAGGATGGCCGGATTTTTCAACAACGCGCGGGCAATCGCTACCCGTTGTTTTTCCCCGCCGGAAAGTTTGAGGCCGCGCTCGCCTACCCGTGTTTCCCAACCTTCCGGCAAACTTTCGACAAACCCGGCAAGCTGCGCGGCGCGGGCGGCAGCCAGCACGGCTTCCCGGCTTGCCTCTGGATGGCCATAGTGGATGTTGTAATACAGGGTATCGTTGAAAAGCACGGTATCCTGCGGCACGATGCCAATCAACGCGCGTAAACTTTCCTGGGTAAAGGCGCGAATATCCCGACCATTGCAGGTAATCGCGCCGCCCGTCACTTCGTAAAAGCGGAAGATGAGCCGCGCCAGCGTGGATTTGCCCACGCCGGAAGTCCCCACGACCGCAACCGTATGTCCGGCAGGGATGACGAAATCCACGCCGCGCAGAACGGGACGCGCCGGGTCATAGGCAAAATGCACATCCTTAAAGCGCACTTCCTGCGCCCCGGCGGGCATTACCGCCGCGTCCGGGCGGTCGGAGACTTCCTGATGGGTTGAGAGCAACTCGAACATCCGCCCGATGTCCGTCATTGCCTGGCGCAGCTCGCGGTAAATCACGCCCAGAAAATTGAGCGGCAGATAAAGCTGCATCAAAAACGCATTGACCAGCACCAAATCCCCCACGCTCATTTCCCCGTCCGCTACGCCCCGCGCCGTCAGCCACATCATCAGGGTCACGCCGACGGCTACAATCAACTGCTGTCCCAGATTGAGGTAGGAGAGCGACACTTGGCTTTTCGTCGCCGCCTCAGCCCAGTTGCCCAGACGCTCGTCGTAAGCGCGCGCCTCAAACGCCTCATTGCTGAAATACTTGACCGTTTCGTAATTCAGGATGCTGTCAATGGCGCGGCTGTTCGCGGCAGAATCCGTCTCATTGACCCGGCGACGAATCTCAATCCGCCAGTTGCTCACCAGTACCGTAAAGCATCCATAGACCAGCAGGGAAAAAAACGTGACCAACGCGAAAATCGGCGGGAACTCCCGCCACAGAATCACCAGCACCAGAGTCATTTCCACCAGCGTGGGCAGGATGGAATAGAGGGTGTAGTTAATCAGGGTCGCGATTGCGTGAGTGCCCCGCTCGATGTCGCGCGACATCCCGCCAGTCTGCCGTTCCAGATGAAAGCGTAAGGAAAGCGCGTGCAGATGGCAGAACACTTCCAGAGCCAGACGACGGATGGATTGCTGCGTTACCCGCGCAAAGATGATTTCGCGCAGTTCCGTAAAAAGCGAGGCGGCAAACCGCAAAACGCCATATAAACACAGCAACGTCAGCGGAAAGGTGAGGGCCAGACGCGCCGGGTCGAGGTCATCTACAATCTGGCGAAATGCCAGGGGCGCCGCGACGGCTGCCAGCTTCGCGCCAATCAGGCAGAGGAGCGCCAACGCTACCCGCAGCCGGTATTGCCACAGATAAGGCCAGAGCCGCCACAAGGTAGGCGCGATCCCGGAAGAGGGCATCGGCAGGGACGAGGAAGCAGAAGAAAAATGCTGCATCAGAGCTTTTTCTGTTTAGGGCAATTTCTGTTTGATTCTGCACATGGTTTGCCCTCTCCCGGCGCTTCGCGCCACCCTCTCCCATAAATGGGAGAGGGGATGTTCAGTGCCATATCTCCCCTCTCCCGCTTGCGGGAGAGGGGGCGGGGGAGAGGGGTTCTGCGGACGCAGATTGCGCCTGGGCAATTTTTTAAAAAACATTGCCGTCCGCAGGACACGCAACCTGCGTCCCGCCCAATTCACGCAAGACCTCACGCAAACGTGCACACCGTCTCGAACGGTAGTCTGGGACCGCGCGGATAAAGCGTTTCCGCCACGCCGTAGCCCAGATTGCAGAGCAGACGCGCGTTATAGCGCCCGTCCGGGAAAAAGGCCGCATTGACCGCCGCCGCGTCGAAGCCGGTCATGGGGCCGCAATCAAGACCCAGAGCGCGCGCGGCAAGAATCAGATAGGCAGATTGCATGTCCGTATTCTGGCTTGCGGTATGCGCTGCCATTGCCGGATTGCCCGCAAACATGGGCTTGGCGTCATAGGCAGGAAATTGCGCGGTGATGTGGTCGTAGAATTGTTTATCTTCCGCCACGATGACCGTTACCGGCGCGGCCAGGGTTTTTTTCACGTTGCCGGCCATGAGGCAGGGTTTTAGTTTTTCCTTGCCGGCCTTCTCCCGCACAAAGACCAGCCGCGCCGGTTGAGCGTTCATCCCGGTCGGCGCCCATTTCCATATATCGAAAAGCTGGCGCAGAACTGCTTCCGGGACGGCCTCTGGCCGAAAATCGCTAAACGTGCGCGCATTGGTGAAAAGCTGCGCGATACTTTCTGACGCAAGGGATGCCATGATGTTTTCTCCAGAAAATGACAGACAAAAGATGATGCGGTGAAGGCCACTATCTCGGTAGGCGCGTTCCTGCCCGCAAGGATACGTCTGAAAGTAGGGACGCTTGCACAAAAATCAAGGGCGCATGGACACGGCTCATGCGGGCTGGGCGTCTTATCGGGCTTTTTTCTGCTCTTCGCAGATTTGTTCAGCGGTCTTTTTCGGCCAGGTGATCTCGCCTTGAGCATTCTTCAGGACTTCAAAGCCGCATATTTTTTCAATGTACACAACAATTTCGCCCTTCACATTGATGTAGCCCCATTTATCGTTTTCCTTGACCTGCGCCAAGCCATTGGCAGAAAAATACCAAGTCCAGTCAAACTTCGGCGAAATGACCAACTCGTCCTTGGCGTTGACATACCCGTATTTTCCGTTTTCCTTGAACGGAGCCAAGGCATTTGGATTTACGGTGAAATATAATTTTCGTTCAAATTCAACATCTTCCTTATCAAGCGTTGGTGGAATCACCCACTCGCCTTGTTGGACATTGAAGTAACCAAGTTTGTTATTTTCCCAGATTGCTGCAACGCCATTGATAAAAATCCCATCGCTCGCACCAAACCTTGGCGAAACGACCCATTTACCCTTATCGTTGATGTAACCCCATTTTCCGTTTTCCCAGGCCGCAGCCAAACCATTGCGGTTAAAAGGTTCAGCCGCTTCAAACCTCGGTGAAATGACCCATTTGCCCTCAGCATTGATGTAGCCCACTTTCCCGCCTTCTTTTTCTTGTACCCACGCCAAACCATTGGCGGAAAAACTACCACCCCAATCAAACTTAGGCGGAATGACCCACTGACCCTTGGCATTGATGTATCCAAATTTCCCACCTTGCCTGACCAGAGCCAAACCGTTGTCGGTAAAGTACCCTATCTTGTCATCTTCCTCACCGACACCCTCAAACTTTGGCGGAATCACCCATTCGCCTTTGGCGTTGATGTACCCATATTTTTCATTTTCTTCTTCTTGAACCCATGCCAAGCCATTGGCGGAAAAAGTATCTGCCTTCACAAACCTCGGCGGAATGACCATCTTACCTTGAGTGTTGATATAACCGCACTTTCCATTCAGACATATCAGGGCAAGATTCTTCGCCGCGCTGCCCGTTTCTGCCGCCATTGCAGGCAGGCTGGAAACCAGAAGTACCGCCCCAATTGCCAGCACAACCGCTATCACTCTGGCGAATCTGGTTTGCCGCATGATGTCCTGGTTCATCGTCTTCTCCTGTGCCACTCATGCGGCAAATACGACCGCGACATGTCCAACCGCTGGCGCGCGGCGAGCAGGACCGACGACAATTTGCACGTCACGCCCCAGCCGGGTCAAGCAATCCAGCATTTTTGCTTCACTGATACCATGAAACTGCCCACGTAACATTCTGGAGAGCTTTGGCTGAGTCAGGCCAAGCATTTCTGCCGCCTGCTGCTGGCTCCATTTGCGGCTTTTGACAATCTCGCCAATCTTGGTCGCAAGCTGCGCCTTGACGATCATCTCATCAGCATCCGCCATGCCCAGATCGGCGTAGACGTTGCCGGAACCTTCCTCAATTTCGATCATCTCATTCTCTCATGTGCTGCCACATGTTTTACATCATATCCAAATGGGCATAGATACGCAAATGCTACCTCACCGCCTGATCCAGCGTTTTCAAAAAGCGTTCCGCGTTCTGAAAACCGACCACGCGAATACCGGCCATCTCCCGTCCATTCGCGTCGAAAAACAGAATACCGGGCGGACCAAAAAGCTGAAAGCGGCGCAACAATTCACGATCCGCCTCGGAACTTTCGGTTACATCCACCTGCAACAACACAAAAGGCGCAAGACGGGTGCGAACCGCAGCATCGGAAAAGGTAAAACGCTCCATCTCCTTGCAGGCAACGCACCAGTCGGCATAAAAATCCAGCATGACCGCCCGTCCGGCAGCCGCAGTCTCCAAAAGCCTTGCTTCCAGTTCGGCAAGCGTGCGTACCCGCTCAAAAGGCAAATTATCGGCCTTCGCTACTCCTGCATTTTGCGTCAGATTCAGGCGGGCAAGCGGTTGCAGGGGATTATCCCCGCCGGAAAGCGCCCCGATAAAAAGCGCCACGCCCCAAAGCAACAGCAAAAACGCAAACAACTTACGCAAATACGCGCCGCCTTTCGCTTGTGTTGGCAATGCCTCGAAAGCGCGCAAAAAAATAGCCGCGCCCAGCAGAATCACGCCATAAGCCGCAAGCACTGCCGTTGCGGGAACCACCGGGCTGACAATCCAGACTGCGGTTGCCAGCAGCAAAAATCCGAATCCCTTTTTTACGCCGCCCATCCAGGCTCCGGCCTTGGGCAGCAGGATGCCTGCGGAAAGCCCCAGGGCAAGCAGCGGCATACCCATGCCCAATGCCATCACGAAGAGCGCCGCGCCTCCCAAAATCGCATCGCCCGTCTGTCCGATATAGAGCAACGCGCCCGCCAGCGGCGCGGCAACGCATGGCCCCACAATCAGGGCGGAAATTGCGCCCATCAAAAAAACCGCGAAAAAATGTCCGCCCTTGAACCTTCTGGAATGACGCGCCAAAAAACCCTGCAACCCCGCCGGCATTTGCAGGGTATAGACATCGAACATGGCAAGCGCAAGCGCCACGAAAATCAGGGCAAAGATAGATAACGCCCATACGTTCTGCAAAAGGCTGGAAAGCAGCACGCCGGAAAATCCCGCCGCCACGCCCGCCGCCGCATAGACCAACGCCATGCCCAACACGTAGGTAAGCGAAAGCAAAAAAGCGCGTAACTTGCCGGGCGTCTCCTTCTGCCCCGCAATAATGCCGGAGAGAATCGGCAACATGGGAAACACACAAGGCGTCAGCGACAATCCCAACCCGGCTACAAAGGCAATCAGGAGCTTGCCCCAAAACCCGGCATTCAAGAGCATCCGGGCAAAAAAGCCGCTCTCATCCAGCATCCCGTCCGCATCGTCCGCCCCTAGAAGGGGAAGCACCTCGGTTTCGGCAGGCAGTTCCGCCTCCAAAACCTGCGTCTGCGGCAGATAACACAACCCGGATTCGGCGCAGCCCTGCGAAGTCACTTCCAGAGGAAAACGGATTCGACCGGAAGCATTGCGCTCTACCGGCAGGACAATCGCCACCGAATCATAAAAGACTTCCACCAGCCCAAAGGCGTCATCCATTTTCTCCTTGCCCGGCGGAATGCGCGGCGGCAAAAGCGGCGGCGATTCGCTCTTGAAACGAAAACGCTCCCGATACAGATAATACCCAGGCGCAATGGCAAAGCGCACTTCCAATGTGTTGGCATCCAGCGCGCGGACGGAAGGCTTGAAGGCAAGGGCAGGGTCGAGAAAATCATCCGCCCAGGCAGGCGCAATCAGCCCCAATAGCCAGACGAGAATCAGCAATCCCTTTAAGCGCATGGCAAATCCTTTCCGCTTGCCGGGTTTTCCTCTGCCTCGCCCATCCGCCCTACCCAATCCAGATAGGCCGGCAATCCGCAGGTAAGCGGTAGCGCGATAATCTCCGGCACCTCATAGGGATGATGAGCGCGAATGAAGGCTTCCAGCTCTGGATAATGCGCCCGGTCGCTTTTGATGAACAGGGGAATTTCTTCCGCGCGTTCCACCTCGCCCTGCCAGCGATACACGGAAGTACAGGGCGAAAAGAGATTGACGCAGGCGGTCAGGCGGTTTTCCACCAGCGCCGCCGCCAACCGTTCGCCCTGCGCCCGATCCGGCATGGTCACGAGTACGAGCAGGATGTTTTCTGGATGGGTCATGTTAGGCATCAGGGCAATTTCAGGTTAAGGATTACCTCTCCCGCAAGCGGGAGAGACAAAGCCCCCTTTCCAAAGGGGGTGGCGCGTCTTGCCGTCTGCAAGACGCGCCGGGGGTTTGCCTGCTGAGGACGGGAACAAACCCCCGCCCCTTCGGGGCACCCCCTTTCAAAAAGGGGGCTAGGCTAAAACATCGCTGTCCGCAAAACATCACCAGCTTGGCGTTTCTGTGGCGGCGGGTGGGGGAGGCGCGGGCATCCACGCCCCGGAAGCGCCCCACATCACCAGAACCGCAAACAAAAGCGCCACCACCAGCGACAAAAGTCCGCCGCCTTTGTAACCCTTGTCGGCGTCTTCCGGCGGCACTTCCTTTTTGCCGGTCAGCATGGGCGTGAAGAGGTCTTTCTTTTTCACCAGCTTGTAAAACAGCATGGCCGCCACATGCAGCCCCACGAGTACGGCAAGGCCGTAGTAGGCAAGCTGTTTATGAAAACCCGTCCACCAGAGGGAGACATCGTGATCCACCAGTTTGTAGAGCGGGCCGTAAAAGCTGATTTCATCGTTGCTTATCAAGCCGGATACCGTCTGGATGAGTATCAGCAGCAACAGCGTGAATACGGAACAAGCGCCGAGCGGATTGTGACCATAGCCGTGCCACTTGCCTTGCAGGTAGGCCAGGGTGGAAGAGGGCGTGGGAAAGAACTGGAGAAACCGGACGTAGGTTGAGCCGATCACGCCCCAGACCAGCCTAAAAGCCAGCAAGCCCGCCACGAAAATGCCGAGTTTGCCGTGCGCGTCAATCAGGTTGCCGCCTTCAATGCCGGTCACGAAAAGAAGCACAATCGCCAGCGTCAACAGCCAGTGAAACACGCGGGTGGGAAGGTCCCAAAGTTTGATTTTTTGCATCGTTTTTCTCCTCTGTTTTTTTATGGCCGAAGCCTGTAAGTCTTAAACGCAAGCCCCGTCTGCGCTGCGGGTTGCGTCCTGGGGTTTTGGCGGCTTGACGAACTGCTCGCGGGAGACGCCCAGCCACATCACGATAGGCGAAGCAACCAGCACCGACGAATAAATACCAAAGCAGATGCCAACGGTCAACGCCAGCGAAAAATAATGCAGCGTCTCGCCGCCGAACAGAAGCATGGACAGAACCATGACCTGCGTTGAGCCGTGCGTAATCACCGTCCGGGAAATGGTGCTGGTGATGGCATGGTCGAGAATCTGCGGCGTCGTCATGCCGCGCGTCTTGCGGAAAGTCTCCCGTACCCGGTCGAAGATAACCACCGATTCATTGACCGAATAGCCCAGTACCGCCAGTACCGCCGCCAGCACGGAAAGAGAAAATTCCCATTGGAAAAAGGCAAAAAAGCCCAGGATGATAATCACGTCGTGCATGTTGGCGACAATCGAAGCGACGGAAAAACGCCATTCAAAGCGAAACGCCAGATACACCATGATGCCGATGATGACCATGAGCAGCGCCATTGCGCCCTTTTCCGCCAGTTCCTTGCCGACCTGCGCCCCCACGAATTCCACCCGGCGCAATTCCGGCACGGCGGCATTCGGGTCAGCGGTCAATGCCGTTAGAACTGCTTCGCTCTGCCGCGCCATGCTTTGACCGGCATCCGTTCCTTCTGCCGCTTCCTTCAGGGGTAGCCGGATCAGCACGTCTTCCGACGAGCCGAAATTCTGCACGACGAAATCGGTATGCCCCGCGTTGGCAAGCAGGGTACGCATCCCGACGGTATCCGCCGCCTGGTTGTAATGCACCTCAACCAGCGTGCCGCCGGTAAATTCCATGGAAAAATTAAGGCCGCGCGTCGCCAGAAAAAATACCGCCAGAACGAAGGTCAACAACGAAATGATGTTGAAGACCATCGCATGACGCATGAAGGGAATGTCTTTTTTGATGCGGAAAAATTCCATCTTGAGGTTTCCTTGTTATTTCTTGCCGGTTGCCGGACTCGCGTCCGGCTTCCATATCTGGCCGATGGCGATGCTGACGAGCTTGCTCTTGCGACTATAGACCAGTTCCACCATGACGCGGGAGACCACGACCGCAGAAAAGATGGAAGTCAAAAAGCCCAGACAATGCACCACCGCAAAGCCGCGCACCGGGCCGGAACCGAAAATCAGAAGCGCCAGCCCCGCAATCAGGGTCGTGATGTTGGAGTCGAGAATCGTATCGAACGCCCGTTCGTAGCCCGCGACAATCGCCGTGTGCGGCGGCATTCCGGCGCGCAGTTCTTCCCGTATCCGCTCGTTGATGAGCACGTTGGCGTCAATTGCCATCCCCAGGGTCAGCGCAATCGCCGCGATCCCCGGCAGGGTCAGGGTTGCCTGCAACATGGAAAGGAGCGCAATCAAAAAGAGAATGTTGGAAGAAAGCGCCAGCGAGGAAATAATCCCGAACAACTGGTAATAAACGCTCATGAAAACCACGATGGCGACAAAGCCCCAAAGGGTCGACCGAAAGCCCCTTGCGATATTTTCCGCCCCCAGGGAAGGGCCTACCGTGCGCTCTTCGATGATTTCCATCGGCGCGGCAAGCGACCCGGAACGAAGCAGAAGGGCAATGTCGCTGGCTTCCCGGCTCGTCATGTGGCCTGAAATCTGCACGCGCCCGCCGCCGATTTCACTCTGGATTACCGGCGCGGTCACCACTTCGCCCTTGCCTTTTTCAAACAGCAGAATCGCCATGCGCTTGCCGACATTCTCCCGGCTCACGTCGCGGAAAATTTTTGCGCCGGTGGGATTGAAGGTCAGATGGACGGCAGGCTTGCCGTACTCGTCAAAGCCGGGTCTTGCGTCGGTTAGATGATCCCCGGTCAGCACCACCTGTTTTTTGAGGAGAATGGGATATTCCAGCCCGTCGCGGTTGCGCTCGACAAACAGTTCGGTATTGTAGGGAAGCGCCCCGCCAGCCGCAGATTCAAGCGCGCCCGGCGTTTCCTCCACCATACGGATTTCCAGGGTCGCGGTACGCCCCAGAATATCCTTGGCCTTGGCCGTATCCTCTACGCCCGGCAACTGCACCACGATGCGGTTCGCGCCCTGCTGGACGATGACCGGCTCGGCAACGCCCAGTTCATTGACCCGGTTGTCCAGCGTATTGATGTTCTGTTGTATCGCGCTTTCGGCAAGGGTCGCAAGCGCTTGGGGACGCAGACTGGCAACCAGTTTTCCTTCCGCCTCGATCAGGGCAAGGTCGGCATAATCCCGCTCGATCAGGGTACGCGCCTTTTGTTGGGTTTCCTCATCCCGAAAGGCGATGACGATCGTCTTGCCTTCCCGGTTGATGCCCGCATGGCGCAGATTGCGGTCGCGCATTAGCACCCGCAACTCGGCGGCCAGGGAATCCAGCCGTTTTTGTTCCGCGCCCGGCATGTCTACTTGCAGCAGGAAGTGCACCCCGCCCTGCAAATCCAGCCCCAGATACATGGGTAATGCGTTTAAGCTGGATAACCAGGCGGGAGAACTGGAAAGCAGATTCTTCGCCACCACGTAATCCGGGGACGATGCGTCCGGGTTGAGCGCCTTTTCCAGAGCTTTACTCGCCAAATCCTGCTGGTCGACGTTGGCAAAGCGCACCTTGACGCCGTTGTTTTCGACGAAAAAGCCGTTGCTCTCGACGCCTGCGTCTTGCAGGATGGCTTCGATTCTCGACTGCATGGAAGCGTCGACCTTCAGGGTTGCGCGATTGGAGGCAATCTGTATGGCGGGCGCCTTGCCGAAAAAATTGGGCAAGGTGTAGAAAAATCCAAGCGCCAGCGCCAGGACAACCGTTACATATTTCCAGAGGGGATAGCGTTTCATGAACGACCTGCGAGGAAAACAACCAGTAAAAGCCGCCCTGAGTCAAAAAACGGGCGGCAAGGCTCAAAGGGCGGATTTCAGGGTTCCCTTGGGCAGCACCAGAACGACGGCATCGCGCTGCATGAGCACTTCCGTGCCGGACGCCACTTCCAGGGAAACATAGGTTTCGCCCACCTTGGTTACGCGCCCGGTCAGGCCGCCCTGGGTGATGATTTCATCCCCTTTTTGCAGACCTTCCACCAACTGCCGGTGCTCTTTGGCGCGTTTCATCTGGGGACGGATCATCATGAACCAGATGACCCCAAAGAGCAGGAGCATGGGCAAAAATGACATGAGACCGCCCGATGGCTGCGCCTGCGCGGCGGCTTCCTGGGCATAGGCAAGGCTAATCATGGAAAATCCTTTGAGTGGGCAATAACGAAAACAGGGAATTCTATCATTTCTCACATTTTCGCGCATCGCCACGCTGAACCCGGTCAGGGCGATGAGGAAAAAAATGCGCGGAACCGTCGAGGTCAAAATGAAAAAAACGTGAAAACGGGTCTTGATTGACTCCGCCATTCATGGGCAAGGCCAGAATGGGCTTTACGGTAGAAGTGAAAAACCTGCCTCAACTGGAACACACCTTGCGACTGATTCACGCCATTAACGGCGTTGTTACAGCCCGGCGAAGATAGGGTATAGTGACAGAAATTTTTTGCGTGGGATAAAACAGTGGCTTACAACGAAGCAGAAACCCGCTTTTATCTGATTGACCCGCTCTTGCGCGAGAAGGGGTACGATGATCCTTTGCGGATAAAGCTGGAAACGCCTGCGCCGGTGGAGCCGATCGGTTTCAAGGGACGCCGCCGCAAGGGCGCGGGGCGTACCGATTATCTGTTGTGCGTGCAGGCGGGCGAGATGCCCAGGCCGTTGCCGGTTGCGGTGCTGGAAGCCAAGAAAGAAAGCGAAGACCCGTTGAAGGGGATGCAGCAGGCCAAGAGTTATGCCGATTGCCAGCGTTTTGACGTGTGCTATGTTTTTGCCACCAATGGTCGTTTGTATGTTGATTACGACAAGTTGAGCGGCTTGCAGACGGAGCCGCTTCCGTTGGCGGATTTTCCGCCGCATTCTGATTTGTGCGCCCGTTATGCCAAAGACAAGGGTATAGACCTGAACCGTCCCGAAGCCGCCTTGCTGTTTCAGGCCGATAGTCCGGCGTGGGCGCAACCCCGTTATTATCAGGATGCCGCGATTCGCGCCGCTTTTGAGAAAATCATTCTTGAGCGGCAGGCGGGTCATGCGCCGCGCGTGTTGCTTTCGCTTGCCACGGGCGCGGGCAAAACGATTATCGCCACGAATCTGCTGTGGCGGCTGGAACGGGCGGAGCAACTCTCCAAGCCTGCGCTGTTTCTGTGTGACCGGGATGAATTGCGCGAGCAGGCTTACAGCAAGCTCAAGGCCGCTTTTGGCGGCGATGCCCGCATCGTGCAGACTGAGCGCGGGCAGAACGCCGCCAAAAATGCCCGCATTCACATTGCCACCTATCAGACGTTGGGCATTGATGAGGCGGGCGACGCCAGTTTTTTGAGCGAACATTACGGCGAAGATGCCTTTTCCGTCATCATCATTGATGAATGCCATCGTTCCGCCTGGGGCAAGTGGTCGGAAGTCCTGAGGCGCAACCCCAACGCGATTCACATTGGCTTAACCGCAACGCCGCGCAAGTTGAAGGAATCCAAAAACTTAAGCGAGGAAGCGCAGGACGATCTTGCGATTACCGCAAGCAACGTCAGGTATTTCGGCGAACCTGTCTATGAGTATTCGCTACCGCAAGCGCAGGAAGATGGTTATCTGGCGGCCTGTGCAATCGTCAAGCGCAAGGCCAGCATTGATGACCGGGTTTTTACCCGCGAGGAAATCCTGCAAGCCAGGGTGAAGGACATCAAGACGGGTCGTCTGCTTACGGAAGAAGATTTGCCCAAGGACAAATATACCGGCAAGGATTTTGATGATGAGCTGTTCATCGAACTGCGTACTCCGGCCATGTGCGAAGACCTCTTTTTATTGCTGTGCGAAAACGGCGGGCCGGAGCAGAAGGTTATCGTTTTTTGTACCCGCGAACTTCATGCCGACCGCGTGGCGGCGAAGCTGAACAACCTCTATGCGGAGTGGTGCAGGAAAAACGGAAAACCCCGCAAGGACGATTACGCTTTCAAGTGCATGGGCGGGGCGAACAACGGCGCGGACAAGATTGAAATCATGCGCGGCAGTGGTGAACGCGCCTTCATTGCCTGTACTGTTGATCTGCTGGAAGCGGGCGTGGACATCGAATGCCTGAACGCGGTGGTATTTTTTCGCTACCTGCAATCGCCGATCAAGTTTTACCAGATGGTCGGGCGCGGAGCGCGCATTCACGAAGAGACGCAGAAATATAAATTCTGGCTGTACGACTACACCGGCGTCACTGACCTGTTTGGCGCGGAGTTTATTACCAATCCGCCGCGCTCAGGCGGAGGCGAACCCGCCCCAGACCCCGAACCCAACCCCGACCCCGAACCGCCCGATGGTCCCGCCGTGCCGGTGATCGGCGGGCAGCGCGTGATCGTGACTGGAGAGGGGCGTTTTATTCTTGGCAGCCGCGAGGGTAAATCCGCGCTTATTCCCATAGACGAATACCGGCGTGAAGTGATGCAGCGGGTGCTTGCCGAAGCGTATGACTTTGGCGAATTTCGCGCCCTGTGGATTGAAACGCAAAAGCGCCGCCAGTTGATTGACCATCTGATTGGCGATCACTACGTGCCGGAACTGGTGCGGAATGCGGAACAGATGGACGAGTTTGATTTGTTTGACGTGTTCGGCAAATACGGCTACAACGCTCGCGCCCTGAAGCGGATGGAACGCGGCGCGGAATACGCGCGCGTCAATGGCGGGTGGTTTGCGGACATGGATGCCAAAGCCGCCATTGTGCTGAAAGGCTTGGGCGCGCAGTTCGCGCAGGGCGGCACAGACGCCCTGGAAACGTCCGCTCTGTGGGCAGTGCCGGAAATCGCGCAGGCGGGCGGGTTGAACGCGCTGCGTCCGCTTGGCGAACCGGGACAGGTTATGCGGGAGGCAAAAGTGAGGTTGTTTGGGGTATGAAACTTTGTGAAGTCGCCGATATTGTTGCGGGTTTCGCTTTCCCGGAAGTTCATCAAGGGCGGGATAACTTGCCTACGCCTTTTATTAAAGTAAGCGATTTTGCGAGAGCACAGGAATCTTACATTTTCAGTGCGGTCAATACGGTGGATGATGGGTTATTAAAGCTGATGCGTGCTAAACCCTACCCGCCTGGCACTGTCATTTTTCCGAAGGTTGGCGGGGCATTGCTGACGAATAAACGCGCTCGCCTTGGTGTTAGTGCTACTTTCGATAACAATGTGATGGGACTGATTCCGCGCACGATAGATGGTGACTATCTATATTGGTTCATGTGTCAGTTCGATATGGCACAACTTGCCAATACGCAAGCACTACCCTCTGTCCGGGCAAGCGACGTTGCACAAATCGAGATTCCGGTTCCATCGCTGTGTCAACAACGTCAAATCGCCGCCCGTCTAAAGGCGCAACTGGCTGAAGTGGAGACTGCGCGGCAGGCGGCAGAGGCGCAGGTGCGGGAAGCCGACCTGTTGCGCCGCCGCGTGTTGCAAACCAGCGTGGATAATACTGGTGGTGAAGGCGAGTCCGCTTGGGGTATGAGTAACTTCGTTCGTCTTGGTGACTGCACTACCAAGATTGGCAGTGGTCAAACGCCGCTTGGTGGCTATCGAGCCTATACCGATAATGGCATTCCGCTTATCCGAAGCCAAAACGTCCTGATGGGTAGCTTTACTACGGAAGGTCTGGCGAACATTCCCACACAAATTGACGAAGAGATGCGTGGTTCGAGAGTCGCACGACATGATGTTCTGTTGAATATAACGGGCGCATCCATCGGGCGTGTTTGTGTTGTGCCGGACGACATTTGTCCTGCCAACGTAAACCAACATGTTTGCATCATTCGATGCGGCGAGAAGTTGCATCCTGACTATGTGATGCTAGTGCTTTCCAGCCCTAGTTTTCAATCATTGATTTGGCGAGACCAAGCCGGAGCAACGCGACAGGCGCTGACAAAAGATATGATTGAAAATTTCCGAATTCCTTGGGTATCACTACCTAAACAACGCCAAATCGCCGCCCGCCTGAAAGCGCAACTCGCCGAAGCAGACACTCTACGCGCCGCGCTCTCTGAACAGCGGCGCGAACTGGACGCGCTGCCGCAACGTATCCTCGCCCAAGCCTTCGACATCAAGGGAGTTGCATCGTCATGACCGAAAAACACATCCGCAAACAGCCCGTGAGCGACCATTTTGGTAACGTCACCAAAATGGTCGACATTGGCTCTGGCGCGAAATACCGACGGTTTTTAGCCCCCTTTTTAAAGGGGGTGCCCCGACAGGGGCGGGGGTTTGTGGGCGGCGGATTGACAAACCGGAGACGCTTTCATCCCCCGGCAAACCCCCGGCGCTACGCGCCACCCCCTTTGAAAAGGGGGCTTGAAGTGGCGGCTTCGCCGCTTGAAAAAAGAGCAAAACTATGCCACACGCCATGAAAAATTCTGCCCAAAAACCGCCCAAGGCCATTGCCTCTACCCAATCGCTGTCGGCCTTCGTCAAGAGCATCTGCGATGTGATGCGGCGTTCCAATTGCGCCAGCGCCTTGCAGTACGTGCCGGAACTGACGTGGATTCTGTTCCTGCGTATCCTGGACGCGCAGGAAACCCGCGAGGAAGAAGAAGCTAAAGCCGTAGGCGCGCCATTCCAGCCCGCGCTGCACTCGCCCTATCGCTGGCAGGATTGGGCCGCGCCGTGGTCGGACAAACCTCATCATCCACAAACGCCGGAAGGCAACCCGCAAGGCTGGATGCGGCAAAAACTCCGCGCCGCCGGGATTGGCAGGCTGTTCGACTTCATCAATCAGGAATTGCTGCCCTACCTGCACGCGCTCGATGTCAATCCGCGCACAGGTCTGGCAAACCCGACCGCCAGCCCGAAACAACGCATCATCGGTCGCATCATGACCGCTGTAGAGCGCGTCCGCGTAGACGACGAGGCCAACCTGCTCGACATCCTCGACCGCGTGCACGAAATCAGCATTGACCACATTGACGACACGCATTTTTTCACCCTGTCGCAGGTGTACGAGGATTTGCTGCTGAAAATGGGCGAAAAGAATTCCGATGGCGGCCAGTTTTTCACCCCGCGCGAAGTGATTCGCGCAATGGTGCATACGGTCAATCCATCGCTGGGACAGACGATCTACGACCCCTGCTGCGGCACTGGCGGTTTTCTGGCAGTCGCCTATGAACACATTGCGCGTAAGCTGGGCAACGCGCCAGTCGCCACCGACATTGACAAACTCAAGCACGATACCTTTTTCGGGCGGGAAAAGGAAAATCTGGTGTTCCCCATCGCGCTGGCAAACCTGGTGCTGCACGGCATTGACCAGCCTAATCTATGGCACGGCAATTCCCTGACCCGCCGCGCCACTTACAGCGCATTATTCGAGGGCGCGCCCCGTCAGTTCGACGTGATTCTGACCAATCCGCCCTTTGGCGGCAAGGAAGGCCGGGACGCGCAAAAGAATTTCGCCTTCGAGACCAGCGCCACGCAAGTGTTGTTCGTACAGAACATTCTTTCCGAACTGGCATTTGGCGGCACTTGCGCCATCGTGCTGGATGAAGGGCTATTGTTTCGCGCCAACGAGACCGCCTTTGTCGAAACCAAGCGCAAACTCCTGGATGAGTGCGACCTGTGGACGATCATCAGTCTGCCGGGCGGCGTGTTCTCCACGGCAGGCGCGGGCGTAAAAACCAATCTGCTCTTTTTCACCAAAGGCCAAAAGACCGAGCGCATCTGGTATTACGATCTGTCATGGATCAAAGTGGGCAAGAAAACGCCGCTGACGCTGGCGCATTTCGGTTTTGACAGGGATGGCGCAGTGTTGGGCGACGCTGCCTTGCCCGCCGCATTGTTGGCTGAATGGCAAAACGACGAAGCCAATGCGGGGCAGCCGTTCCCAAGCTATGCGCGTCTCCTGCCCCAACGCGGTACGCGAGAAGGCGAAAGCCGTTATTCGTGGACGATAGATTTCGCCGCGCGTCGCGCCAAAGCGCGCGAAGAGATGCAACCCTTGCTGGATAAGGCAGCAAGCATCAGGGCGACAGTCGTCGACCTGAAAGAAGACCTCAAACGGTTAAAAAGGGACAATGCGCCAGAAGACAGGCTCGACGCGCAGGAGGCCAACATCCGCGCCCAGGAAAAAGCCGCGCGTGATCTGGACATGGAAGCCGCCGCCATTGACGCAGCCGTATTCGACCTGAAGGCGGTCAACCCGAATGCGGTAACTACGACGGATGAACGCGCCCCGGCACAAATCATCGCCAGCATCCACGCGCAGGGACAAATCATAACGCAGGCGCTGGAACGGTTAAGCGCATTACTGGCGGAAACGCCAGAGCAGGGGTAATCTGAAATTTCACTCTTCATCCAATTTGTAACAAAACGTGTAGGATGTAAAAGAATGAAACTTTCAAAAAAGAGTGCCGATAACATACACGCGCGTATGTATAATGAGCGCGTTTTTTTATGGCTCAGGAGCACCCTCCATGCGTTTACATCCAAACCAATCGGTCGCCCGCAGCGTCCTGCCACTGTTGTTGGGCAGTCTGCTGTTGTCGGGCTGTTCCAAAGAGCCGGAGGCACCGCAAATGCCGCCATTGCCAGTAACGGTCATCGTCGCGCAGCCGCAGAGTGTGCCGCGCGTGCTGGAAGTCATGGCTCAGACCGAAGGCGCCAAGGAAACCGAAGTGCGCGCCAGGGTGGGCGGACTGTTGATGATGCAGCTCTATCAGGAAGGCGACCGGGTCAAGGCCGGACAGCCGCTTTTCGTGATTGACCGCGCCTCTTACGAAAATGCCTATGCCGAAGCCAAAGCCAGAGCCGAACAGACGGCGCGGGAACGGGCGCGTTACCACAAACTGCTGGAGATAAACGGCGTCTCCCGCAAGGAATACGATGATGCCATCTCCGCCAACGACATGGCTCAGGCGGCGCTCAGGCAGGCTTCCCTGAACCTTTCCTGGACGACCGTTACCGCGCCGGTTGATGGACTGACGGGACGGGCGGAAAAATCGGTCGGCAACCTGATTACTGTGGGGATGGATAGCCTCTTGACCGTCATCCACCAGAACGATCCCATCTGGGCGCGTTTTTCCCTTTCCGAAAGCGAACTGGCCAAGCTATCCGATGGTCGCCTGACGCCGGATACCATTACCGGCGTGGAACTGATTTTGCCGGATGGCTCGGTCTATGGAGAACCGGGCAAGGTCAATTTTCTCGCTTCGTCCATTGATACGATGCTGGGGACGCAGCAATTGCGGGCGGAATTCCCCAACCCGGAGGGACGCCTGCTGCCGGGGCAGTTCGTGCGGGTGCGGCTGATTGCGGGCGCATACGAAGGCGTCTATCGGGTTCCCCAGACGGCGGTTCTGCAAACCATGCAGGGCGATCTCGTGATGACGGCCGATTCGGAAAACAAGATTGCGCCGCGTCCGGTCAAGCTGGGCGAATGGTTCGGCAAGGACTGGGTTATCCTCTCCGGCTTGAATCCGGGCGACAAGGTGATTGTGGATAACCTCATAAAGCTGCGACCCGGCAATCCGGTTGCGCCGCATCCGCCGCAAGCGCCCCAAATGCCGGGAGCGCCGGGGCAGCCCGGACAAGTGCCTGGCGGACAGCCGCCTTCCGGGCAAGCGCAAAATCCGGGTGGAAAACCAGAAGAAGCCGGACAATAAGGAGCCGTTATGTTTTCCAAGTTCTTTATTGACCGGCCTATTTTTGCGTCGGTCATCTCCATCGTGATCGTGATTGCGGGGCTGGTGGCGTTTCGGGTTTTGCCAGTCGCGCAATATCCGCACATTTCGCCGCCGACCATCATGGTTGTCACCGCCTATCCGGGCGCTTCCGCCGAAACGCTTGCCAAGACGGTGGCAGCGCCGATCGAGGAACAACTGAACGGACTCGAAGGCTTGGCCTACTTCACTTCTTCCGCGACGGCGGACGGAAGCATCAACATTACGGTGACCTTCGAGGTCGGCACCGACCCGGATATGGCGCTCGTCAATGTGAACAACCGGGTCAAGATTGCCGAGCCGAGGTTGCCGGAAGACGTGCGGCGCTATGGCGTGACGGTGTTGAAGCGTTCAGCCGATATTCTGAAACTGTTTGCCATTCTTTCTTCCAAGGGGCATTCCCGCCTGTTTCTTTCCAATTATGCGTCCATCAACATCGTTGACGAATTGAAGCGGGTTCCGGGGGTGGGCGATGTCATGGTGTTCGGGGCGCAGGATTATTCCATGCGTATCTGGCTGCGACCCGACCGTATGGCGCAACTGAAAATCACCACGGTGGAAATTGCCGCCGCCATTCGTGAGCAGAACAGCCAGAATGCCGCCGGGAAAATCGGGCAGGAACCCGCGCTGGACGACCAGGTGTTGATGTATACCGTGAATGCCAAGGGACGGTTATTGACGCCGGAAGAGTTCGGCAACATCGTGCTGCGCGCGGAAGGCCCCGGCGGCGTTCTGCGCGTAAAGGACGTGGCGCGGGTGGAACTGGGCGCGAACAGCTATAGCGCGCGCAGCCTCTCGGCGGGGCAGGACGTGGTCGGGATGGGGATTTTCCTGCAAACGGGCGCGAACGCCCTCAAGGTTTCCCAGGCGGTGGAAGAAAAGATGGTGGAACTGAAAGAAAAGTTCCCGGAAGGCATGGATTACTTCGTGCCGTTCGATACGACCAAGTTTATTTCCGCCTCCATTGATGCCGTGCAGGAAACGCTCATAGAAGCGGGGGTGCTGGTGTTGCTGGTCATCTTCATTTTTCTGCAAAGCTGGCGCGCCACGCTGATTCCGATGATTGCGGTGCCGATTTCGTTGATCGGCACCTTTGCCGGCCTCTGGCTGTTTGGCTTTTCCATCAATACCCTGACCCTTTTTGCGATGGTGCTTGCCATCGGGATTGTGGTCGACGATGCCATCATCGTGCTGGAAAACGTCGAGCGCCTGATGACGGAAGACAAGATGTCGCCTTATGCGGCCGCAGTGGAAGCCATGAGCGAAGTTTCCGGCGCGCTGGTCGCCATCGTGATGGTGCTGTGCGCCGTGTTCATTCCGGTGGCCTTCCTGGGCGGCATTGCCGGACAGCTTTACAAGCAGTTTGCGGTGACGGTTGCGGTTGCCGTTGCGCTTTCTGGAACAGTGGCGCTGACCCTTTCCCCGGCGCTGTGCGCCATTCTGCTTAAGAACAAGCACGAAGAACATCGGTTCTTTGCGCCCTTCAACCGGCTATTCGAGCGGTTTACCCAATCCTACACGTCGACGGTCGGTTACGTTCTTCGGCATGGGATCATCGGCGTGGTGGTATTTGCGCTGGTGATTGGCGCCTGCGTGTTTTTCCTGCGTTCCGTGCATAGCAGTTTCGTGCCGCAGGAAGACCAGGGAATGCTTTTATCCGCCCTGATCCTGCCGGATGGCGCAACCCTGAAACGCACGGTTGACGTGGGGCAGCAGATGTCCGCGCAGGTGGATCGGCATCCCGCCGTCAATCGCACCATGATGGTCGCCGGGTTTGACATGATCGGCGGCAGCAAGGGCACGATGTTCATTGACCTGAAAGACTGGAAAGACCGGGAAGGCACCGGGTTCTTCATGGGGCTGATCGGCAAGCTGTTCGGGAAAGAGAAACAACCCCCCATGCCCGCGATGGCGCTGGTCGGCCAGTTTTCCGGCATGGGGCAGCGGATGGGCGATGGCATGGCGCTCGTATTCAATCCGCCCGCCATCATGGGGCTTGGCTCGGTTGGCGGTTTTGAAGCCGCTATCCAGAACCGCGCCGATGGCGACCCGATAAAACTGGCCGCCGTGATTCAGGAATTCATGGCGGCCATTTCCAAGCGCCCGGAATTCCAGTGTCCGACCTGCCGCGTGACTACTTCCATTCGCGCCAATGTGCCGCAGTTGTTCATTGAGGTGGATGAACCCAAGGCGATTTCCCTGGGGCTTTCCTTGAGCGATGTCTATCTCACGCTTCAGGCCAACATGGGCGCGCTTTACGTCAATGACTTCAACATGGGCAGCAAGGTCTACAAGGTGCAATTGCAGGCGGAAGGCGAATACCGGATGAAGCCGGAAGACCTGGGCAAGGTCTATGTGAAAAGCCGGAGTGGCGCGATGATTCCCGTTTCGGCTTTCAGCGCCATCAAGCGCATCATTGCGCCGGAAGTCGTGGAGCGTTTCAACGGGTTTACTGCCGCCAAGGTGATGGGCGAAACCCGTGCCGGCGTGAGTTCCGGCGATGTCATCCGAATGGTTGAGGAAACCGCCGAACAGATTTTGCCGGAAGGGTACAGTCTCGCCTGGATGGGTTCGGCCTATCAGGAAAAATCGAGCGCCGGCTCTTCCGTGGATGCCTTCGCTTTTGCGCTCGTGATGGTGTTCCTGATTCTTGCGGCGCTGTACGAAAAATGGTCGTTGCCGGTTGCGGTACTCATGGCGGTGCCGTTCGCCCTGATGGGGGCGTTGACCGCCGTCTGGCTGCGCGGAATGCCGAACGACATCTATTTCCAGATCGGCCTCGTGGTGCTGATTGGGCTGGCCTCCAAGAATGCCATTTTGATTGTGGAATTCGCCGTGCAACGGTTCGCGGAGGGCATGACGGTAGTTGACGCCGCAATTGAGGCGGCGCGGTTGCGTTTCAGGCCGATCATCATGACTTCGCTTGCCTTCACCCTGGGCGTATATCCGCTCTTCAAGGCGACCGGCGCGGGCGCGGCGGCGCGGCGTTCGATGGGAACCGGCGTCTTCGGCGGGATGCTGGCCGCAACCTTCATTGCCATTATCTTTGTCCCGCTCTTTTTCAAATGGTTCGAGCGCGGCAAGGCGGTCTTGCCGACCGGGCACAAGAGTCATGCTGTAAAGGGAACTGCGCCATGAACAAGTTAATTTTCCCGGCTCTTGCCGTTGTCCTTGTGGTTTCAGGTTGCGCGGTAGGCCCTGATTATCGCCGCCCGGAAGTTGCGTTGCCGGAAGAGTATAACGCCTTCCAGCCGGAAGCTGCCGCCGGGGAAGAGCACGTAAACCCGGAATGGTGGCGGCTTTTTGGCGACGCCGAACTTGACCGTCTGGTTGAATTGACCTTTGCCAACAATCAGGACCTGGTTGCCGCTTCCGCCCGGATGGAAGCGGCTGAAGCGGCGGCGCGGGAGGCAAGGGCGGGTTATTTTCCCGGCGTGGATGCTTCCGGCTCTGCCAGTCGTACCCGCACCAGCGGCGCGACGCTTAGTGGAATGCAGACCGGCTCCGTCATTGTGCCCGACCGTCAGGCGGCGCTTTCGGTGGGCTATGAACTCGACATTTGGGGACGCATCCGGCGGCAGAATGAGGCGGCGCGCGCTCAGGCGCTTTCCAGCCGCTATGCCCGCGACGCGCTGAGAATTTCGCTGGCCGGGATGGTCACGTCGGACTATCTGACCTTGCGGATGCTGGATGCGGAGCTGGATGCCGCGATGGATACCCTGGCAAGCTGGCTGAAGACGGAACGGATCATGCGGGCGCGGTTTGATGCGGGTTTGTCGGCGGAGATAGACCTGAAACAGACGATTGCCGCGTATGCCGCCGCGCACGCGCAATGGGTGGAATTGAAGCGCCAGCGCGATTTGATGGAAAACCGGCTGGGACTCCTTGCGGGGCAGCCCGGTCTGATGATTGCGCGTTCGCTGGAGCGCGGGATGCAACGTAACCGGGAAATCTTTCAGAGGATTCCATCGCCGCCCATTCCGCCGTTGGGTTTGCCTTCCTCGTTGCTGGAAGCAAGGCCGGATGTGCGACAGGCCGAGGAAGCTCTGGTTGCGGCCAATGCTCAAATCGGCGTTGCCAGAGCCGCCTATTTTCCGACGATAGGCTTGACCGGCCTTTTGGGTAGCGAGAGCGCCGAGTTTTCCGATCTGTTTACCGCGCCTGCGCGCATCTGGTCTTATGGCGCGGCGCTTACCATGCCGATTTTCAATGCGGGGCGTACCGGCGCGCGGGTGGATCAGGCGAGCGCCCATCAGCGGGAGGCGCTTGCCAATTACCGCAAGAGCATACAAACCGCCTTTACCGAGGTG
The DNA here is from genome assembly GCA_031273145.1 of Zoogloeaceae bacterium. Classification (GTDB taxonomy): domain Bacteria; phylum Pseudomonadota; class Gammaproteobacteria; order Burkholderiales; family Rhodocyclaceae; genus Azovibrio. Next base: position 29,516 of record JAISSL010000032.1, read on the forward strand.
CGGGACGCGCTTGCCAATCTGAACTATTACCGGAGGGTGGTGGAATCTCTGGAAATTCAGGTCAATGCGGCGCGCGATACCGAACGGCTGGCGATGGCGCGTTACGAGGAGGGTTACAGCAGCTTTCTGGAACCGCTGGATAGTCGCCGGACGCTTTCAAATGCCGAGCTTTCCTACCTGACCGCGCATCGTAACCGTCTGGCGGCTACGGTGGATTTGTTCAAGGCGCTGGGAGGCGGCTGGCAGAAGAATCCCCAAAAGGCGCATCGAAAAGAAGTAGCGAAAGAAGAGCCGACGGATACGGAAGAATCCGGGGAAGAAGAGCCGAATGAGGCGGCATCGAATGAGGCAGAGCCAAATGAAGCAGAACCCAATGAAGCGGAGCCGGATGCGGTAACGTCAAATGAGGCGGAGCCGAATGAGGTTGCGCCAAACGAGGCTGAACCCAATGTGGCAGAGCCAAATGAGGTAGAACCGAATGAGGCGGAACCGTATGAGATAACGCCGTATGAGGTGATGCCGGATAGGGTAGCGCCGTATGGGGAAGAAGCGCTCCAGCTTGAGCTGATTGGCGGCTTGGGGGACTGAGCACATGGTCAGGAAAACCCAGGAGGATGCGCTCGTGACCCGCGAGCGCATTCTGGATGCGGCGGTTGTGATGTTTGAGGAACAGGGCGTTTCCCACACGACCCTGGATGACATTGCGCGTT
>JAISSL010000076.1 GCA_031273145.1 Zoogloeaceae bacterium
AGGATTCTTCCACGACCCAATCAATCCGCGCCGCCGGAAAGTGGAGAAGCAGGTCGCTTACAACCGGCAGATTGTGGATGACATCCCCCATCGAGGAAGTCTTAATGAGCAGAATGCGTGGGGCGGCGGGAAAATTGGGCATCATGGTAAAACTTACGGGCGGCGGAATTCGATTTTGCGGATGCGGTGGTTATTCGCATCTGTCACATAGAGGTTGCCTGCCGCGTCAATCGCAATTCCATAAGGGTAATAAAACTGTGCAGAGTCTCCCTCACCATCGGCAAAGCCTGACTTGCCGCTACCCGCAAGGGTACTGACTTTTCCCTCTGGCGATACCTTGCGGATGCGGTTGTTCTCCATATCTGCCACATAGAGGTTCCCCGTCGCGTCAATTACAATGCGAGAAGGGCGATTAAACTGTGCAGCATTTCCCTGCCCGTCTGCAAATCCTTTCTCGCCACCTGCGAAAGTGCTGACAATGCCCTTTGGCGTCACCTTGCGGATGCGGTGGTTCGACGCATCCGCCACATAGAGGTTACCCGCCGCGTCAATTGCGATGCCATAAGAGTAGCCAAATTGTGCAGAGTATCCCTCACCATCGGCAAAGCCCTCCTTGCCGCTGCCTGCAAGGGTGCTGACCATGACCATTTCATCCTGGACAATCGCCTCGTCGCCCTTGCCCGCAAGGATGCTGACCATGACCGTTTCATCCGGGACAACCGCCTCGTCGCCCTTGCCCGCAAGGATGCTGACCATGACCGTTTCATCCGGGACAACCGCCTCGTCGTCGTTGCCCGCAAGGGTATTGACAATGACCGTTTCATCCGGGACAACCGCCTCGTCCGAAGAAGGTTCTCCCACGCAAGCCGACAATACCGCCAGTATTGCGATTACGATTCCTGTCTTGATGGATTGGCTCAGTTTCATAAAAGCTCCTGGTGTCTTGCAGATGGCAATTGAAAAACCATTGCGCTCTGCAAGACCATCAGTAGCGCGCGGTCAGGATGGGTTTACCCATCATCCGCCGATAGAACTCATGGAAATGCCGCATCCCGTCTTCCGTCGGGCTTTGGTAGGGGCCGACCTCATTGCGCCCCTCGCATTCCAGCGCCATGCGGCCTCTGTCCATGCGCTCGCCAATGTCGTCATCCTCAAGCACGGTTTCCATATACGCCGCCTGTTCGGCCTCGACAAATTCACGCTCGAAATTGACAATCTCTTCCGGGTAGTAGAATTCCACCACGTTCAGGGTTTGATGCAACCCGCGCGGCCATACCGTTGACACCACCAGCGTACCCGGATACCACTCAACCATGATGTTCGGATAGTAGGTGAGCCAGACCGCGCCTTGCGGCAGGGTTTGACCCTTGTCCGCATAATATTCGCGCACCACTTTCTGCCAACGCTCATAAACAGGCGAACCGGATTTCGTAAGAGGCGTAATCCCCACCTTCTGCACGGAATACCACTCCGCAAACTGCCAGGATAAGTCATCGCAGGTCACGAAATTGCCAAGCCCCGGATGGTAAGGCACCACATGGTAATCTTCCAGATAGACCTCAATGAAGGTTTTCCAGTTGTAATTGCATTCATGCAGTTCAACCCGGTCGAGCTTGTAGCCGGAAAAATCAAGAACCGACGCCAGTTCCATCCCCGCCAGATCGGCACTGGCTAAACGCGGCCCCTGAAAAAGAAGGCCATGCCAGTTTTCCAGTTTTTTCCGGTCAAGATTGAGGCAGGGATTCTCTGGAAAATGCGGCGCGCCCACCAGTTCGCCTGCCGTATCGTAAGTCCAGCGATGAATCGGACAGACCAGATTGCCCTCCAGCTTACCCGAACCTTGCAGCATGATGGCCTGCCTGTGGCGGCAGATATTGGACATCAGCCAGTGATTCTCGTTCTGGTTCAGGATGAGTCTGCCGTGGTCGAACCAGTCAAGCGAACGGTAATTGCCGGACGCAGCCGCCATCAGGGCGTGCCCGACATAGCCAGGTCCCCCGTCAAAGAGCACCTTTTTCTCCAGCGCGTGAATCTGCGGGTCGAAATACCAGTCTATCGGCAACTGGGAAAGCGAGGGAGCTAACTGTAACTGCTCAACCATGTCAACCATGTCACACCTCCAATGAGTTCTGGGTTTATCCGGGAAAAATAGTATCGAAAACGATCATTTTACCGCCAGATACAAAAAAATCAGGAATTTTGCTTTATGTCCGCATAACAGCTTCAATTTCCGCAACGCTTTTGGGCACATGAGTGTAAACCTCTACGCCGGTCGCGGCCACCAGCAGGTCATCCTCAATGCGAATCCCAATCCCGGCAAGCCCCGCTGCCGCTTCCGGCAGTTCGGGCGAGGCGGCAATATAAAGCCCCGGCTCGCACGTCAGTACCATGCCGGGTTTAAGCTCAGGCCAGGATTCCCTGCCCTCTGCATCCGTCCTTTTCAAAAAACCGACATCGTGCACGTCCAGCCCCAGCCAGTGCCCGGTATTGTGCATGTAAAACGGGCGGTAGGCGTGGCTTTCAAGGATGCCATCCAGACTTCCGGTCAGCAGGCCAAGGTCGAGCATCCCCTGTGCCAGTACCCGAACGGCGGCTTCATGCGGCTGGTTCAGGAACACGCCGGGTCGGGTCGCGGCAATGGCGGCTGCCTGCGCGGCCAGAACAATTTCATAGCAATCCTTCTGCGCCGCCGTAAACCGGCCATTGACCGGAAAGGTGCGGGTAATATCGGCGGCGTAACCCTCAAATTCGCAACCGGCATCAATCAGGACGAGATCGCCATCGGCAAGCGCGCGGTCATTCTGCGTGTAATGCAGGACGCAGGCATTCGCGCCCCCAGCAACGATTGGGTTGTAGGCATGACCGCTTGCGCCCTGACGGCGGAATTCATGGGTTAACTCCGCTTCCAGCGCGTATTCCATCATCCCCGGCTGACAAGCCTTCAGCGCCTGTAAATGTCCGGCGGCGGTGATTTCGGCAGCGCGGCGCATCCGCGCAATTTCCGCTTCATCCTTCACCATCCGCATCATATCCAGAACTTCGCGCCAGTCATGGAGATGGGCGGGGATGCACTTTCCGGGATGGCTCAGGTCACGCGCGGCCTTGAGCGCCGCCAGAATGCGGGTATCCCATTCGCTATCCATCCCCAACGCGCACCAGAGGGCAGACCGGTTCAGAAGCAGTTCCGGCAATCTGTTTGCCAATTCCCCAATCGGATAAGCCTCATCCATCCCGAAAACCTCGCGGGCGGCCTCCGTGCCATAGCGAAATCCTGTCCAGAGTTCCCGATCGGCATCCTTTTCCCGACAAAACAGGATGGAACGCCCGTCCGCCACGACCAGTACCGCCTCCGGCTCAGGAAAGCCGGTGAGATACCAGAAATAGGAATCAGGCCGGTAAGGATAGGCATTGTCCCGGTTGCGGAATTTTTCCCGCGCAGTCGGCACGATGGCAATGCCATTGCCCACCGCCTGAACAAAGGCGGCGCGTCGCTCCCGGAAAAAGGCGCCATCACGCATCGGGAACCAGGGCGGCAGGGCTTTCGGCTTCCGACGGCACCGACGTTTCCGGTGTCGCCGATGTTTCCTGTGTTACCGGCGTTGCCGGCGCTACGCTGCTCAGCCGTCTATCCAGGTCGTAGAGCTGCTCAGGCGTTCCAACATTGAACCAAAGTCCTCGATGAAGTTCGCCGCCAACCTGCCCTTTGGACACCACATCATGCAGAAGCGGCGCAAGGCGGGCGGGCGTATCGGGATCGAGCGACTTGAACAGGAGCGGGGAATAGAGGCCGATCCCGGCATAGGTCAGACGATTCTCGCCGTAATCCTGCACCATGCCCTGCTTGTTCAGGCAAAAATCGCCTTCCGGGTGGTAGGAAGGGTTATCCACCAGCACCAGATGCGCCAGCTTGTTCGCCATTGGAATCGTGTTGGCGGATTCCAGCGGCCAGTCGCAGAACACATCGGCATTGATGACGAGGAAGGGATATTCGCCCAGAAGCGGCAGGACATGCGCGATACCGCCCGCCGTTTCCAGTGGAACCGGCGGTTCCTGGGAATACACGATGGACATGTTCCAACGCGAACCGTTGCCGAGCGCATCCTGAATCTGTCCACCCAGATGGGAAAGGTTGATGACGACATGGTAAAACCCGGCTTTTGAAAGCCGTTCGAGATGCCAGACGATCAGCGGTTTGCCGCCGACCGGCAACAGCGCCTTGGGGGTAAGTTCCGTGAGCGGGCGCATCCGCTCGCCACGCCCTGCCGCCAGAATCATGACACGCATGATAATTTCTCCATTTGAATCGTGGGGAGCCTTCGGCTCCCGGTTTTGCCTTGTCTTGCCTGCCCCCGCCAAGCCACCGCAAGGGAGAGAAGCAAGACCCATGTTTAAAAACTGTACTGAACTGTCGTTTCCTTCTCTTCCAGCCGGTCGAAAATCGTAAGCAGAGGTTTCAACTCGCCATACCGGCTCGCGGTTTTGCGGACATAGCCGATAAAACGCGGCAGATCGGCAAGGTAACGGGATTTGCCATCGCGGTAATAGAGGCGGCAGAAAATCCCCAGCACCTTCAGATGCCGTTGCAAGCCCATCCACTCATAGGCGCGCCAAAAATCGCCAAAATCGGCATGGACGGGCAACGTCGCCGCGCGCGCCTTTTCCCAATAGCGAACCACCCAATCCAGTTCCTGTTCTTCGTCCCAGGAAATGAAAGCGTCGCGGAAGAGGGATACGACATCATACGTGATTGGCCCTTCCACTGCATCCTGAAAATCCAGGACGGCAGGCGTAATCGTCTCGCCCTTTTCCAGCAGCATCAGATTGCGCGGCATGAAATCGCGGTGCACGAAAACGCGCGGTTGCGCCAAGGCCGAATGCACAAGCGCCGCGAAGATGGCTTCCAGCGCGGCGGCTTCCTTTTCTTCCGGGGGACGCCCGAAATGCCGCCCCATGCACCATTCCGGGAACAAGGCCAATTCCCGGCGCAGCAGCGCCTCATCATAAGGCGGCAACACGCCGGGACGAGTGCTGATCTGCCAGCGTATCAGCAAATCCAGCGCCGGACGCATCAGGGCACCGGCTCGTTCCGGGTCAGAGCCAAGCGCGGCGAGATAATCCACCCGCCCCAGGTCGGAGAGCAGGAGAAAGCCGTGTTCCAGATCTGCCTGTTCCACCACCGGGGCGGGAATGCCCGCTTCCGCAAACAAACCCGCCACCTGAACGAAGGGATGGCTATCTTCCTTGTCCGGCGGGGCATCCATCAGGATGCGGGTTTCTCCATTGGGAAACAGAAGGCGAAAATAGCGGCGAAAACTGGCATCGGCAGAGGCCGACGCAATATCTATGGCGCTGGCGGGAACGCAAAAGTTCGGCGCAACCTGCGCGGCAACCCAGGCAAGCAGTTCTTCATCACGGAATGTTGTAGCGGTAAACGGCATTTCGCGGCGCGGTCTTGATGTAAAATTACGCGATTTTAGCATTGGCTTCTGTCAGTTTCCCTTAACCTGTTTAAATTTTGCCTTCGTTTTATTCATCAAACCTGGTACGAATTTTCATGCGCGGACATCTCCCCTTCTCCTATGCCTTTCTGCTTTCCGGCTTTCTTGCCGGGGGATGGCTCGCGGAGAATGCCCGCGCCGACGAGCTGACTGCTGGCAAGGAAGCGGAAAAACATCCCGTCCACATTTCCGCCGATTCGATGACCGGGCAATCCGAAGAAACCATCCACGCAGAAGGCAAGGTGGAATTGCGAACGGAGAAAGGCTCGGCCTTTGCCGATCGGGTCACTTATCACATTCTGGAAGATGAATTCGAGGCAAGCGGCAACGTCCGTCTGGTTTATGAAAACATCGAACTGGACGGCACCTACATGCGGCTCAAGATAGCCGACCGGCTCGGGCATTTCGATGACGCGCGTTATCAGGTCAGCCGGAAAATACCAGCCGATAAGAATAAAATCCGGGCGATGGCCGATTTGTTGCCCCCCCTGCCGCTGCGGGTCAGTACCGGCTTTGGAGAGGCATCCCGCGCCAACTTTGAAGGCGAAAACCAGTACCGGCTGGAAAACGCGACCTACTCCACCTGCCGCCCGGAGCGAAGAGACTGGTACGTCAAAAGCGAAACCATCAGGCTCGACTACGATCACAACGAAGGAGACGCAAAACACAGCACCCTGTATTTCAAGGATACGCCCGTTTTCTATACGCCCTATCTCTCTTTTCCGCTCAACAACCAGCGTAAATCCGGCTTCCTGTCGCCGACTTACGCTACCACCACCCGGACGGGGCTGGATTTTTCCCTGCCCTATTACTGGAACGTGGCGCCCAATTACGACGCGACCCTTGCCCCGCGCATCATGACCAAACGCGGCCTGCAACTGGATTCGGAAATTCGTTACCTCAACCATCACGCAGAAAGCGCCCTGAACCTGGAATACATGAACCGCGACGAGTTGCTTGGGGACAAGCGTTACAACTATAGCTGGCAATATACCCATAATCTGGGCGGCGGCTTTTCGACCCGGATTGACTGGAATGGCGCATCCGACGACACCTACTTTACCGACCTTTCCTCAGAGATCGTGCAGACCACGCAACGGCGGTTGCCCCGCGATTTCAGTCTTTCCTACGGCGGGGATAACCTGTCCGTCAACCTGCGAACCCTGCGTTACCAGACGCTCAATCCTTCCGAGAGCGACATTCTTGACAACCAGACGTATGCCATGCTGCCGCAACTGGCCGCTACCTACCGGCGGGCATTGCTGGTGGGGCTGGATATCGAGGCGCTTGGGCAATATACCTACTTCGACCATCCGACCCGGGAAAAAGGCGCGCGCACGGTTTTCTATCCGCAGCTTTCCACGCCGTTCATCCAGCCCGGCTACTACATCACGCCCAAGGTCGGCCTGTTCATGAACCAATACCAGCTCTCCCAGCGCGCGCTCGATATGCCCGAAAAAATGAGCGTCGCCATGCCGGTTTTCAGCCTGGATACAGGGTTGACCTTCGAGCGGGAAACCAGCCTGCTGGGAGAAAACTGGGCACAAACCCTGGAACCGCGCCTCTACTATGTCAACATTCCTTACCGGGATCAGAACCGTTTTCCCATTTTCGACACCGGTCTGGCGGATTTCAATTTCGGGCAGATTTTCAGCGAGAACCGCTTTTCCGGCTACGACCGGATGAACAACGCCAACCAGCTTACGGCGGCGCTGACCACCCGCCTGATTGACCCGAAAAACGGCGCGGAACAGGCGCGTCTGATGGTGGGGCAACGCACCTATTTCTCCAACCTTGAAGTGGGTCTGCCGGGCGAAGAAGACCTCTCCCGCAACAAGACTTCCAATATGCTGGCCGCCTTTTCCGGGAGGGTCTGGGGACGTACCTATGCGGACATGGCGATGGAACACGATTTCAAGCAGAGCAAGACCCAGCGCGGAACCATTTCCGTCCGCTATCAGCCTGCCTATGGCCAGAGCCTGACCGTGGGTTATCGCTACCATCGGGGCATCAGGGCTTTCGTAGGCTCAACCGAAACCCTGAAACAGATTGACGTTGCCAGCCAGTGGCGACTTTCCAATCGCTGGTACGTGGTAGGACGCTACAATTACTCCTTTGATACCTCCCGCCTGATTGAAGGCATTGCCGGAGTGGAATATTCCGCAGGCTGCTGGGCGACGCGCCTGGTCGCGCAACGCCTGGAAACCACGGCAGGCTCGCCGAATACCGGGATATACCTCCAGCTTGAACTGAACGATTTTGCCCAGATCGGTTCCAACCCGATCAGAATGCTGCGCCGCAGCGTCCCCGGCTATACCAGGGTTAACGAATTGCCGGAACTTTCTCCCGGTATGCTTTTGTCCAATGAGTGAGTGCCCGATGAACACGATGTCCCGTTTTTTTCTTCTCTCCCTGTTTCTGTGTGTATCCCAGTTCCTGTACGCCCGCCCTCAGGTCATCGAGGTGGATCGCATTGCCGCCGTGGTGGGCAATGAGGCGATTACCCTCTCCGAGCTTAAGGAACAGTCCCGCGCGGTAATTGTGCGTTTGCAGCGACAGGGTACGCCGCTGCCGCCGAATGACGTTCTGGAACAGCAGATGCTGGAACGCATGATTATGGATCGCGCCCAGACGCAGCTTGCCCGCGAATACGGAATCAGCGTGGATGAGGCGCAACTGGAGCAGGCCATTGCCCGCATTGCCGCCAACAACCGGATGACGCTTACCGAATTCAAGGCCGTGCTGACGAAGGACGGCGTTTCGTTTGCCTCCTTTCGGGAGGACATCCGCAACAACATGGTGATTTCCCGCTTGCGCGACCGGGAAATTGACAGCCGCATCGTGGTGTCCGACGCTGAAATTGATAACTACCTGACCCATGCGGGACCACGGCATGAGGAATTCCGGGTCGCGCACATTCTCCTGCGCGCGCCGGAAGCGGCAAGCCCGGAACAGTTGCAGAAGCTGAAAGAGAAAGCCGAGCAGGTGCGGCAAAAGGCGGTTAAAGGCGAGAATTTCGCCGAGCTTGCCGCCGCCTATTCCGACGCGCCGGATGCCTTGCAGGGCGGCGACCTGGGCTGGCGAACCCTGGGCGATTTGCCCAATGCCTTTGCGGAATCGCTTGCAAACATGAAAGTGAATAGCATCAGCCCGCTTTTGCAATCCTCGAACGGCTTTCATATCCTGAAACTCTTTGAGCGGCGCGGCAGCGCGGAACCGCATGAGACCGGCGACGATGGACAGGGCGGCGTGCGCCAGACCCATGCGCGGCACATTCTCATCCGTACCGATGAAATCGTCTCCGAAGCCGAGGCGCGTCGCCGCCTGAACGATTTGCGCGAGCGGCTTACGCATGGCGAAGATTTTGGGGAACTGGCTCGCCTTTATTCCCAGGATGGTTCTGCCGTCAGCGGCGGCGATCTGGGCTGGGTCAATCCCGGCGATACCGTGCCGGAATTCGAGCGGGTGATGAACGCGCTGAAAGAAGGCGAAGTCAGCGAAGTGACGCAGACGCCTTTCGGGTTTCACCTGATTCGGGTCGAAGCGCGGCGGCTGGAAGACATGCGGCAGGAAAAGCGTCGCCTGGTCGCCCGTCAGGCCATCCGCGAGCGCAAGCTGGACGAAGCCTATCAGGACTGGCTACGGCAGTTGCGCGACCGAATCTACGTCGAATACAGACTGGAAGGGGAATAGGTGGAGCGCGCCCTGCCGGTCATTGCCATCACTTCCGGGGAACCGGCGGGGATTGGCCCCGATATTTGCCTGCTGCTGGCC
>JAISSL010000101.1 GCA_031273145.1 Zoogloeaceae bacterium
GGTTACACCAATGGCAACGGTGTTCCCAAAGATGAAGCCGAGGCCGTGAAATGATACAGACTAGCGGCAAAACAGGGGCATACTAAGGCTCAAACTAACCTTGGCTGGATGTACGAAGCTGGTCGGGGTGTCGCCCGAGATGAAGCCGAGGCCGTGAAGTGGTATCAAAAGTCGGCGGAACAGGGATTTGCGGATGCTCAACATAACCTTGGCGTGATGTACCAAACTGGTCGGTGCGTCGCCAAAGATGAAGCCGAGGCCGTGAAATGGTATCGAAAGGCAGCAGAACAGGGATTAGCGACCGCGCAATATAACCTTGGCGTGAGTTACGCCAATGGTCAAGGCGTCGCCAAAGATGAAGCCGAAGCTGTGAAGTGGTATCAAAAGGCGGCAGAACAGGGACATGCGGAGGCTCAACATAACCTTGGCGCGATGTACCAAACTGGTCGGGGCGTTGCCAAAGATGAAGCCGAAGCCGTGAAATGGTATTGCAAGGCTATAGAACAAGGGATCATGGAAAAAGTTAGCGATAGGGCAGAACAGGGAGATGCAGAATTTCAATATATCCTCGGTGTACTCTATGGCAATGGTCGGTGTGTCCCCCATGATCATACCAAGTCGCTGGAGTGGATTCAAAAGGCAGCAGCACAGGGGCATAAGGGCGCACAAAAGGCGCTCGAAGCCCTGAAAAAGTAGCCTATTGAAGCGTCGGAAAAAGACCGCCCATGCGTAACGCGCCGATAACTCCCTTGCGCCCGGAAGACCAGAATGAGATCGAAGTGTTTTGCGATGCTCTCTGGCTGGAAGATGGACTGGCGAAAAACAGTCTGGAGAGCTATCGCGCCGACCTTGGCCTGCTCTCTCGCTGGCTGGCAAACGCCGGACGGGCAACGCTCAAATCGGCAGAAGACACGGATTTGGCGGCATTTCTGGCGGAAATTTCCCGTACCCGAAAGGTAGCCTCACAGGCGCGTTATCTCTCCGCCCTGCGCCGGTTTTATCGCTGGCAACTGACGCGGGGACAGATAACGCGCGATCCGAGCGAGTTTCTGGCGCGTCCGGCCTCAACCGGACGCCTGCCCAAAAACCTCTCCGAAACGGAAGTAGAGCGGCTCCTGGCCGCGCCCAACGTGGAAACGCCGCTAGGCGAGCGAGACCGCGCCATGCTGGAAATGCTCTACGCGACCGGGCTTCGCGTCTCCGAACTGGTGGCGCTCAAGATGCACGAAGTCGGCTTCGACCAGGGCATTGTGCGGATTATCGGCAAGGGAGGAAAGGAACGTCTGGTGCCGACCGGAGAGACCGCGCGACACTGGCTGGTTCGCCACATCGGGCAAGGCCGGGTTCAGCTTTTAAAGGGACGGCTGTGCGATGCCGTATTTGTCACCGCCCGCGCCGCGCCAATGACCCGCCAGATGTTCTGGTTCCTGATTAAAAAACACGCGCTTGCGATTGGCATTCCCGCCGCGCGTATTTCGCCGCATGTGCTGCGCCATTCCTTTGCGACGCATCTCTTGAATCACGGCGCGGATTTAAGGGTCGTGCAGATGCTCTTGGGCCACTCCGACATCACCACCACGCAAATCTACACCCACGTCGCCCGCGAACGCCTGAAAACCCTGCACCAGCAACACCATCCACGCGGGTCTAGCAAAGAGCAATAATCCAGCGGACGGCAATTTTAAAAACCATCAGCGCCCGCAGTATGTGGTATGATGCTCTCCCTTTTTGGTCGGATAAGTTCTTTCCGGCCTGTTTATTCCTGACGTGGCTCTATCAAACTGGGGCTACGCCGTTTTTTTTGAAAGAGAGTTTGAAATGACTGTCAGCACCGAACAAAAGGCGAAAATCGTCGCCGAATTCCAACGCGCCAAAGGCGATACGGGTTCTTCCGAAGTGCAGATCGCGCTTTTGACCGAGCGGATCAACGATCTGACCGGACACTTCAAGGAACACAAAAAAGACCACCACTCCCGGCGCGGCCTGCTCCGCATGGTAAACCAACGGCGCAAGCTGCTGGATTACCTGAAGGGCAAGAATCTGGATTCCTACCGCGCCCTGATCAAGCAGCTTGGGCTGCGTAAATAAGGCGTCTGGCTGTGAAAATCGGGGTCATGATGCCCCCTCCCGATTGAGTCAAAACGAAGCGGTCTGCCGGACGGCAGGCCGTTTTGTTTGTCTGGCACAGGAAAGCCGACAGAAATGATGTCCCAAAAGTTGAAACCAAATTGAAAGAAGAAAGGAAAGACCATGTTCAATGTTGTGAAAAAAACCTTTGCCTACGGCGCGCATCAGGTGACGCTGGAAACAGGCGAAGTAGCCCGTCAGGCTTCTGGCGCGGTTCTCGTAAAGGTGGAAGATACGATGGTTCTGGTCACCGCCGTAGCCGCAAAAGAAGCCAGAGCCGGTCAGGACTTTTTCCCGCTGACCGTGGATTATCAGGAAAAGACCTACTCCGCAGGCCGCATTCCCGGCGGCTTTTTCAAGCGGGAAGGACGCCCCTCCGAAAAGGAAATCCTGACTTCCCGGCTGATTGACCGTCCCATTCGTCCGCTCTTCCCGGAAGGGTATTACAACGAAGTGCAGATAGTGGCGACGGTTCTCTCCCTCGACCCGGAAATTGACCCGGACGTGCCCGCGCTGATCGGCGCTTCTGCCGCGCTTGCCATTTCCGGCGTGCCGTTCGACGGCCCGATTGGCGCGGCAAGAGTGGCCTATCTGAATGGGCAGTACATTCTCTGTCCCACCGCAAGCCAGTTGAAGGCAAGCGAGCTTGACCTCGTGGTAGCGGGAACGGAATCGGCAGTGCTGATGGTGGAATCCGAAGCAAAGGAACTCTCCGAAGAAGTGATGCTGGGCGCGGTAGTGTTCGGGCATGAAGGGATGCAGGCCGTCATCAACGCCATTCATGAACTGGTGGAAGAAGGCGGCAAGCCGGAATGGGAGTGGCAGGCGCCTGCCCGCGACGAGGCTCTGGTTGCCAAACTCGATAGCGGCTTCAAGGCCAAGCTGGAAGAAGCCTATACGATTACTTCCAAGCAAACCCGCACCCAGAAAGTGAAGGACATCCGGGCGGAAGCCATTGCCGCCCTCTGCGAAGGCGAGGGCGCGGCAGAAGAAGGCATCGTGTCCGACCTGTTCTTCAATCTGGAAGCGGCGATTGTGCGGGGACGCATCCTGTCCGGCGCGCCGCGCATTGACGGGCGCGATACCCGTACCGTGCGCCCCATCGCCATCCGGCATGGCCTGTTGCCGCGCACCCACGGTTCCGCCCTGTTTACCCGTGGCGAAACTCAGGCGCTGGTGGTTGCCACCCTGGGGACGAACCGCGACGAGCAGATTATTGACGCGCTCGCGGGCGAATACCGGGATCGCTTCATGCTGCATTACAACATGCCGCCCTACGCAACCGGCGAATGTGGGCGAGTGGGTTCGCCCAAGCGTCGGGAAATCGGGCATGGACGCCTGGCCAAGCGCGCGCTGCTTGCGGTCTTGCCAAAGCCGGAAGATTTTTCCTACGCGATTCGGCTCGTCTCCGAAATTACCGAATCGAATGGTTCTTCCTCAATGGCCTCGGTTTGCGGCGGGTCGCTGGCATTGATGGATGCGGGCGTGCCGCTGAAATCGCACGTCGCCGGGATCGCAATGGGACTCATCAAGGAAGGCAACCGCTTCGCGGTGCTGACCGACATTCTGGGCGACGAAGATCATCTGGGCGATATGGATTTCAAGGTCGCCGGGACGCGAAGCGGAATAACGGCGCTCCAGATGGACATCAAAATTCAGGGCATTACCAAGGAGATCATGAAAATCGCGCTGGCGCAGGCCAACGAGGCGAGAATGCACATCCTGGGGCTGATGGAAGGTTCCATGTCCGGGCATGAGGAAATGTCCGCCTACGCGCCGCGTCTCTACACCTTCAAGATCAACCCGGAAAAAATCCGGGACGTGATCGGCAAGGGCGGCTCGGTGATTCGCGCCTTGACGGAAGAAACCGGCGCGATGATTGACATTGCCGATGACGGGACGATTACCATCGCCTCAGCCAATGAAGACGCGGCAGCGGCAGCGCGGGCGCGAATTGACGCGATTACGGCGGACGTGGAAGTCGGCAAAATCTACGAAGGCAAAGTCCTGAAGATTCTGGACTTTGGCGCGTTCGTCAATCTGTTGCCGGGCAAGGATGGCCTGCTGCATATCTCGCAGATTGCCCACGAGCGGGTCAACCGGGTGGAAGACCACTTGCGGGAAGG
>JAISSL010000142.1 GCA_031273145.1 Zoogloeaceae bacterium
TGATGCTGACCACCGACTGCATGGTCGCCGAACTGGTGGAAGATAAACCCCTGCCCGCCATGCCGGGCGGCATGGGAGGAATGGGCGGCATGGATGGCATGATGTAATTCCTGCCCGTCTTTTCCAGACAAAACGGAGGTCGTCATGGCCTCCGTTTTTTTGTGCCCATTTTCTCCCGGCGGTATCATGCAAGGAAAAAATGTTACTCACAAATTGGCCATGTCAGGATATATACTTAGGTATATCCGTATCTTGTTGGTAAGGAGGAAATAATGGAACACATAGCAAAATTGTTCACCAATGGTCGTAGTCAAGCAGTGCGTCTACCTGCCGCCTACAGGTTCGCCGAAAAAGAAGTCTTCATCCGCCAAGACCCTGAAACCGGAGATGTTCAGCAGGGTAGTGGCGCGTAACTTTGAGTTTCATTGTTTTTCCTCTGAGGTTGATTTCTGATCGCTTGCGCCACCTTGGCCATAGGCTGCATTCTCAGGCGTTATCTTGCCTTGCAGAAAATCGGCAATGTCCTTTCTCCCAGAAGTATCGCCAATCAGGTCGCAAATGCGTTCCCAATCCCCTTCAAGCCGATAATTTTGAGTTTGGTTACTCCAGAGGGCATACACGCCCAACTTGGCTTCCAGCCCCATAATGCCAACAATGGTTCTTTCCGCGAGGGCGGTTATTTCCTCATACGTCCACACCCGCTTTCCTTCATCTTTTTTCCCTTCACCTACCAGGAAAAAGTGTCCGTTTTTCTTGACCGCGACGTAACGTCCAGAGCCTGATGCTGCTTTTTCTCTGGTTTTCAGTTCTTCCAACTGTCTGCCGACCGCCTCCAGTTCCCGGTAATTGAACTCAAGTTCATCTGAGCCTTCTTCAAGCCTTTCTTCCAGACTTTCGCGCACAGCATCGTTTTCGTCCCGCATGGACGCCAGCATGGCGTTTATATCCGCAACCTCGGAGCGAATGTTGGCGATCTCCAACAGCAGCTTGTCGCGCCTCAACATGAGATGTTCTGTGCCGTAAGTCATGAAATTCTCCAATAATCATTTGCGGTCATGGCATTTCTTCGTCGTCGTTTTTCGCGGCTCTGATCATGGCATCTATGATCTCGGAGCGTTTTTCATGTAGCGCTTTCGAGTTGTCCTCAATGGACAGCAGCAGCATGGCCGCAGCAGCATCGGCTACCTGTTCCGTAAGTTCTTCGCTGAGATGTTCATAATCAAGCGCGTCCGCCAGTACGTACAGAAAGGCGTTTCTGTCCGCGCCACGAGGAGCCTTGCTGGCTTCCAGCATGAGCGCCAGGATGTGCTCAGATAACTGGTGTTCCTTCTCATTTTCATACTTGCGGTCAGAACCATAGCGGAACCAGTGCAGGTCGAGATCAAGAATTTCAGCTATTTTGAGCAGCGGTAGCGTTACCCGATTGCCGCGCTCGGCTTCTTTCAGGGTTGTAGCGTTAACACCGGCCAGATTGGCTAGTTCTTCCACGCTTAAGCGTTTGGCTTCCCGGTTGTAGCGCAGGCGCAAGCCGAAACCAGTGTTGCCGACTTCAGACTCCTGATAGAGCGGAGTTCCTTTTGCGGGCTTTTTTGCCATCACGACCTCGCCTTGCCTTTGGTTTGCTCTGCAACGGCATCCACCAGAGCTTCGGTTATATCTGCCGATTTTTTGTGCACCTCTTCCTTTTTACCCTCAATGGCCAAATGCATCATTCGCACCACCGCGTCGGCAACCTTTCCCATCATGGCGTCGTCGTGGTTGTGGTCAAGCGAATGTTCGATCACTTTGAGAAACGCCTTGCGGTACGAGGCAAGCGGAGCCTGTTTGGCTACCCGCAGTATCTCCAGAACGTGCAGGGCAAGCTTTTCCGCTTCACTCGCTCCTTCACTGGGCTTTTCGGCTTGCGGCGCAACGGTATCTGCGACGGCGCTGGGCTTCTTGAGTTGCAAAGATAGTTCCTTTTTCCGCATCTCGGCAGAGAGCCAATCCGGGACGACGCCATGTTCCAGCCAGACAGGATCGACCTGAAGAATCTTGGCCAACAAGGCAACATCCAGCGCGTCGCTCTTGCAGCCAAACTCCGCATCGGAAATCGTGCCTTTCGAGACTTCCGCCAAGTCAGCCAGATTTCTGCGGGTCAGTTTTTTTGCCCTGCGCGCCTGGTGCAGTCTTTCGCCAAAGCCTGTATCAAGCCTTAGCTGATTTGCTTGCCCAAAGGTTTGCTCGGTTTTGCGGTCAGTTTTTTTCATGATGTGCTTTCAAGAAGGTTGCTCTGTGCGCTCAATCCAGGACGTAGGTATATTCCGGCGTACCGTCCAAGCGGCGCGTGGTCTGATGTTCAGTGGCGGTCATGGTTGCGTACAGCATGTTTTTTCCTTGCGCCTGTTTCAGATTGCAGGCAATACAGAAAAGATAGCAGATGCAACGTACATTTGTGGAAATATTTTCAATTCCCGCAAAAGGCAGCAAAACACACAAACCCCCGGTCTTGACCGGGGTGGTTATCCTGGAGTTCGTATCGCTAAAGGGGCTGCGGAAAATAATCGCTCAGTTGATACACCACGCCAGGAGTCATAGGCAACAGAATTGCTGACCCTGACCGCCAGACAGAGCGAACCCCGCGCCCTGTACCTTCTGCACAAGCTCTCCTCTGCACAATCACACCGTTGCCATTGTTTTTCCCCGTTGGGGATGCCCATTTGGTATTATGGCGACCGCAAAACATAAAGGATTCAAAATGGGCAACCATACCGTAGGAAAAGCCATCGGCCAACTGGCAGAGGAAGCCGTCCGGGGACGCAAACCCGGCGAAGCCGCGCTCGACATCCTGGATCGCATCTGCAAGCGATGGGGCAACTGCGACGCAGCTTTCGATTCTGTAGACCCGGACAATCCCAGTTCTTATCATCCCGACTACGATGACACACGGATTCCCCACCCCAAGGCCGCGCTCGGAATGCTGTTGGTAGAAGCCTTTGCGCCCAACGGTCTTGACGACCTGCACAAATATCAGTATTTCGCGGTCTGCGACTCGCGCAGCGCGGACTACGACGAGGCAAAGGATACTGAGGCGCTCGAAACATGGGCAGCCGAGATCGAAGCGCCTTTCAAAAAACGCTACAACTTCTGGTAGCGGGCGCGCTTGGCAATTGTTGTTGGCAAAACAATTTTGTGTCATGATTTGCAAGTTCGCCATGTTTGTGGCGTGTTCCCATCCACTTTTTGGAGATTTTTCCAATGCCATCTGAAAAACCATTTGAAAACCTTTATAAGCTGGGCGTCTTGTTGGGCGCGGCGTTCGCCGTCGCGCTGCTGCCCGCGTGTTCGGAATCGCCGGAGGCTGCTGTCGAAAATCTCAGGAAAACGGTACTTGAGGGGCGTTCTGAATCGCCAGAGCGTGTCGTCGAGAAGGCAACGAAAGCCATGTCCGAAGGCCGTGTGGGGGAGGCTTTTTTGAAATATGGCTCAAATGCCATGATAGAGGAGATGCCGCAAAAGAGGTGGAGTATCAACAAGCAAATGGCACGACCGGCTACGGAGTGCCTTTTGGTTCGCCAATGCGCGCGGGAAGAATGGGAAACCATTCTGATAATGGGAGGCGCGTCGGAAAAAACGTTGTTGGAGCTAAAAAGAGACTGGCACAAGTTCGACAGCGAGATGCAGGAAGCGAAAAGAGTGATGCGTGAGAGAATCTCTTCTGATCTACAGAAAAAAGGCGGGCTGGTCTCAATCGCAACGACCCTGGTTAGCCAAACCGAGGATACCGCTCAGGTTAGCACTGAAATGAGATATGGGAATGGTAGTTCCGATTCTGAACTAATCACCTTGGTCAAAGAATCGGGTGAATGGAAAATGAAATAAACATTTTCGCCGGTTCACATACTTCAGTCCTGGGGAGCCTTTGGCTCCCCGCAACGCTCGGTCTTGCCTGATTTCGCAGTCAAAGCTGGAGATTCAGGCGAGATTCCTGTTCGATGGCGGTTTGCGGGTCGTGTTGCTGGATGCGGGTTGCCAGCAGGGTATAAACCGTCGGGACGACAAAGAGGGTAAAGAACGTGCCGAGCAGCAAGCCCCCCACAATCACCCAGCCGATTTGCTGCCGCGATTCCGCGCCCGCGCCATGCGCGAAAGCCAGAGGAATTGCGCCCAACACCATCGCGCCCGTCGTCATCAGAATCGGGCGCAGGCGCAACTGCGCCGCTTCCAGAACCGCTTCCCCTATCGCCTTCCCCTGTTCCTGCAACTGATTGGCGAATTCGACAATCAAAATCCCGTGCTTGGTAATCAAGCCTACCAGCGTAATCAGCCCAATCTGGCTATAGACATTCAGGGTTCCGCCACTGAAAAACAGCGCAACCAGCGCGCCGGTCATGGAAAGCGGCACCGTCAACATGATGATGAAAGGGTCCCGAAAACTCTCGAATTGCGCCGCCAGCACCAGATAGATAAACGCCAGCGCAAGCAGAAAGGTCACGCCCAATGACGAAGAAGATTGCCGAAATTCGCGCGATTGCCCATCGTAATCCACCGCATAGCCAAGCGGCAGAATTCTGTCGGCAGTCTTCGTCATGAACTCCAGGGCTTCCCCCAGCGCATAACCGGGCGAAAGATTGGCAGTAATCTTGACCGCGCGACGTTGCGCGAAATGGTTCAACTCGCGCGGACTGACCGTCTCCCGCACTGATAAAAGATTGGCAAGCGGCGTCATGCGCCCCGTCTTGTTCCGCACATAGATGTCGCGGATGTCGCCGGGCGTCACCCGCTCGGCATCCTCAATCTGAACGATGACATCGTATTGCTCGCTATCCTGGGTGAAGCGCGTGACCTGCCTTCCGCCCAGCATGGTCTCCAGCGTCCGGCCAATGGTCTCCACCGGCACATCCAGGTCCGCCGCGCGTTCGCGGTCGACGCGCACATCCAGTTCCGGCTTGTTCAGGCGCAAATCCGTATCAATGTTGTTCAGGCCGGGATTTTTCCGAATCTCTTGCAGGAATTCATCGGTAATCCGGGAGAGGTCTTCATAGGACGCGCTGGTGATGATGACGAAATTGATCGGCGTACTGCGCCCGCTTTGCCCCAGCGAAGGCGGCAGGGTCGGCGAAGCAATGATGCCGGGAATGGCGGCGAATTTGGGGCGCATCTCTTCGGCAATTTCCTGTGCCGAACGCTTGCGCTTGCTCCAGTCGGTCAAACGCGCAAAGGAAATGCCACGATTCAGGATAGGCGCGCCGGAGACGAGGTTGTAACGGTCAATTTCCGGGACGCCATCATAAATCGCCTCAATCTGGCGGGCGTATTTGTCCATGTATTCCAGCGTCGCGCCTTCCGGGCCGGTAAAGGAACCGAC
>JAISSL010000157.1 GCA_031273145.1 Zoogloeaceae bacterium
ACCGAATCTACGTCGAATACAGACTGGAAGGGGAATAGGTGGAGCGCGCCCTGCCGGTCATTGCCATCACTTCCGGGGAACCGGCGGGGATTGGCCCCGATATTTGCCTGCTGCTGGCCGGACGCGATTCGGCGCGGGAATTCGGCTGTCGTCCGGTCATTTTTGCCGACCGGGATTTGCTGATTGCCCGCGCCCGCCAGTGCGGGCTTAGCGTGGAGGTGCGAGATTATGAGCCGGGTTGCCCTGCCCCTGCCGGAACCTTGGAAATCGTGCATATACCGTTAATTGCGCCGGTTACGTCCGGCAAACTCGATCCGGCAAACAGCCCTTACGTGCTGGCCTTGCTGGATCGAGCGATACAGGGCTGCCAACGGGGCGAATTCGCCGCCCTCGTGACCGCGCCGCTGCATAAAGGCATCATCAACGAAGCCCTGCGTCAGAAAAAACCCTTTACTGGTCATACCGAATATCTGGCGGAAAAAACGGGCGCGGCTGAAGTGGTGATGATGCTGACCGGGAAAAGCGGCGCGGCGCACCCGGACGGGATGCTGCGCGTAGCGTTGGCGACCACGCATCTGCCGCTCAAGGCGGTGGCGGATGCCATTACGCCCGCCAAGCTGGAATCCATCCTGCGGATTCTGGTTACCGAACTGAAGCGCAAATATGGCTTTCCGAATCCCCGCGTGCTGGTGTCCGGCCTCAATCCCCATGCCGGAGAGGAGGGTCATCTGGGGCGCGAAGAAATCGAAATCATCCAGCCGACCTTGGAAAAACTGCGGGCAGAGGGTTTTTCGCTGATCGGCCCCTTGCCGGCGGATACCTTATTTACCCCGCCGATCCTCGCTTTGGGCGATGTCGTGCTTGCCATGTACCATGACCAGGGATTAGCGCCCTTGAAATATGCGGTTTTCGGGCAGGGCATCAACGTGACCCTGGGGCTACCGATAATTCGTACTTCGGTAGATCATGGCACGGCGCTAACGCTTGCGGGCAGCGGCAAGGCGAGTCCGCAAAGCCTTATCGCGGCGCTTTGCGAGGCCACCCGGCAGGCCGTCCTGCAAAATACACCCCATGCTTTCCCAACGCCCTGCCCTCACTGCCCATAGGCCGCGCAAGCGTTTCGGGCAAAATTTTCTGATTGACCAAGGCGTCATCCATGCCATTGTGGAGGCCATTCGTCCCCAGGCGGACGACCTTCTGGTTGAAATCGGCCCCGGCCTGGGGGCGCTCACCGACCTGCTGTTGCAACGGCTCTCGCATCTCTTAGTCGTGGAAATTGACCGCGATTTGATTCTGCGGTTGAAAAATCGTTATCCCCCGGAACGCCTTACCGTCTATGAAGGCGATGCGCTTTCCTTCGATTTTGGCGCGCTGGCCAAAACGCGCAAATTGAAGGTGGCGGGAAATCTCCCCTACAATATTTCCACGCCGTTGCTCTTTCATCTGGCGACTTTTGCGGAACATCTCGTCGACCTGCATTTCATGTTGCAAAAGGAAGTGGTAGATCGGATGGTCGCGCTGCCGGACGATGCGGCCTATGGACGGCTTTCCGTCATGCTGCAATCCCGGTTTTATCTGGAAGCCCTGTTCGACGTGCCGCCAGAAGCCTTTGCGCCGCACCCGAAGGTATATTCTGCCGTGGTTCGCCTGATTCCAAAGCCGTTGGATAAATTGACGATTGTCGACCCGGAATGCTTTGCCCGCCTTGTGGCGGCAGCTTTTGGGCAACGCCGTAAAATGCTGCGGAATACCTTAAAATCCTGGTTTTCCGAAAATGAACTGACCGACCTGGGCGTTTCTCCCGCAGCGCGCGCAGAAACACTCGCCCCGGAAGATTTTGCACGACTTGCCAATGCGTTTATCCTTAAAGAACGCGCTCAGGCGAACATGGTTTAAAGGAACAAGGCGATGAATCAGCACATCACGCAACTAAGAGGCTCTGTCAGACTGGCGGCGCTGCTGGCGCTCGTGGCGGGGCTTCTGGCTTCCAGCCTGCCTGCAATGGCGACAGAAACGGGAAGCCCAGCGAAGAATCTTGCTCTGATATGGCTGAATGGAAAGCACGGTTATTTCAATAGCCAAGGAGAGATGGTCATTCCGCCGAAGTTTAGCGGGGGCGACAACGATGCGGATTTTGATAATATCAATGGGAGGAATTTTTCCGACAACGGTTTGAAAGTGGTCATGGAAGGCGGAAAATGGGGTTACATCAACGCTCAAGGCGAATGGGTCATTCCGCCAAAGTTTTATTGGGCTGTCGATTTTTCCGCTAATGGCTTGGCGCTGGTAACGGAAAAAAAAGGCGGAAAAGCAGGCTACATCAACGCTGAGGGCACATGGATCATCCCGCCCAGGTTTGCAAGGGGCGGAAGTTTTGCCGCCAATGGCTTGGCATGGGCAGAAAAAGTGGATGGGAAAGTGGGCTACATCAACGCCAAGGGTGAATGGGTCATCCCGCCAAGATTTGACGGGGCTGATGAATTTGACGACAACCTGGCAGCAGTTAGGAAAGGTGAGAAATGGGGCTACATCAACGAGCAGGGCGAATGGGTCGTTTCGCCGAGGTTTGATGTGATTGAAGGTTTTTTTGACAATGGCATCGCAACGGTTGAGGAAAACTGGAAATCTGGCTACTTCAACGTTCGAGAAGGCAAATGGGTCTTTTCACCCCCCATGTCTGAGTCTGATAGGGAAGCTGGCAGGCGGCTTGAGCGAAAATTACGCTTCATCAAGTATCAAAAATTGCAATGGAACATGGAAAATGGAAAATCTGGTTACGTCAACGACAAGGACGAGTGGGTCATTCCTCCGAGATTTGAGGAAGCTATGTATTTTGTCGCCAATGGCTTGGCATGGGTCAAGGAAAATGGGAAAAAGGGTTACATCAATGTGAAAGGCGAAATTGTTGTATACATTGACAAAATATGCGGCTTTGAAGTCCTGAAAAATGCTCGTGGCGAGATCACATGGCCGAAAAAGACCGCTGAACAGATTTGCAAGGAACAGGAAAAATGACGACCCGAATCAAGCTATGTGGCTTAACCCGGCCAGAAGACGTGGACGCGGCGGTTGCGGCGGGCGCGGATGCGGTAGGCTTTGTGTTTTATCCGGCAAGTCCGCGTTACGTAAGTGTGGAACATGCGGCCTTGCTCATCCGGCGCTTGCCGCCTTTTGTGCTTTCCGTGGGACTGTTCGTCAATGCCGCGCCGGATACGATTGCCGCAACGCTGGCACGCCTTCCCCTGAACCTGTTGCAGTTTCATGGCGATGAATCGCCCGCCGAGTGCGAACGCTGGCAACGGCCTTACCTGAAGGCGGTTCGGGTTGTGCCGGGCGTGGATTTGCGCCGAATGGCCGCCGACTTTGCCACGGCGCGCGCCCTGTTGCTGGATGCCGATACCAAGTCCTACGGCGGGAGCGGGAAAACCTTTGACTGGAGCCTGATTCCTGCCGATTTGTCTTTGCCAATCGTGCTGTCCGGCGGGTTGACGCCGGAGAATGTCGGCGCGGCTATTCTCCAGGTTCGCCCGCTTGGAGTGGATGTTTCCAGCGGAATTGAAGTGGCTAAAGGACAGAAGGATCATCGCCGGATGCGGGATTTTGTGGCAGCGGTCAAGGCCGCAGAGCAAGCCATGACGTAGGGAAATGTCAATACAGAAAATGCTGAGGACAGCGCCACTCCGTCATTCCCGCGTAGTGGATTCTACGACGCCGCTTCGCGGCACGCAGAATGACGAGCGGGCGGCAGATTGCCGCCCCTACAGGGCAATCCAAAGTCATTGTCATTTCCAGGACCCCCTTGCAATCTGAAATACCTCGTAGGGGACGCAACCTGCGTCCCGCCAAAAGTCTGGATTCCCGCCTACGCGGGAATGACGAATGGGGAGACGCAAAAAAAGCCGGAAAACCGGCTTTTGGGATTTGCTGGCGCGCCCGGAGCGATTCGAACGCCCGACCCCTTGGTTCGTAGCCAAGTACTCTATCCAGCTGAGCTACGGGCGCGCGGGGAAAGTGGCGCATTTTGCGGAAAAAGCATGGGTTTGTCAACGTATCCGTATCTACGGGGCGGGGGCGGGTGCGCTTTCGGTTTTCGGTTGCGTTTTGTCCCGCTTCGTTTCTCCATTTTCCGGCAGCGTGACCGTGAAGGTTGAGCCTTTTCCCAGCGCGCTCTCGACGGTGATCGTGCCGCCCAGGTTGCGGGTGACGATGTTGTAGACAAGGTGCATTCCCAGACCGCTGCCGCCCTGCGCCCGCTTGGTCGTGAAAAACGGCTCGAACATCCGGGAGAGGGTCTCACTGGACATGCCCTTGCCGTTATCGGTATAGGTCAGCACGGTATTGTGCTGCTTGTCGTTGGCCTTTGCCGTGATCGTGATGACGCCCGCCTCGCCTTCCTCAAAGGCGTGCAGCAGGGAATTGGTGACGAGGTTCGTCAAAATCTGGCTCAATGCGCCCGGCATGGTGTTGATTTTCAGGTCTTCCGGGCAGAGGATAACGACCTGAACCCTGGTTTTCTTGAGGCTGGGGGTGAGCGAAACGATGATGTCCCCAAGGTAGGGGTTCAGCTCGATCATCTGCCAGGTTTCGTTCGACTGATCCACGGCAATTCGCTTGAAACTCTGAACCAGGTTCGCCGCGCGGGCGAGATTGTTCAGGATGATTCGCACGATTTCCTGACTGTCCGCGATGAACTTCGTAAAGTCGGATTTTTTCACTGCGCCCGCTTCAAACGCCTTGGCAAGCATGTTTACGATTTCTTCCAGATGGGAAGCCGCCGTCACGCTGATTCCCAGCGGCGTATTGACCTCGTGGGCAATGCCCGCCACGAGCGAACCCAGGGCGGCGAGTTTTTCGCTCTGGATCATCTGCTCGGTCGCGTCTTTCAGGTCGGAGAGCGCCTGCCCCAACTGGTTGTTGCTTTCCTGCAATTCCTTGGTCTGTTCTTCCACATGGCGTTGCAGGGTCAGGTTATGCACGAAGAGGGAGTAGGAATCGCCGCCTACGGC
Source organism: Zoogloeaceae bacterium (assembly GCA_031273145.1). Classification (GTDB taxonomy): domain Bacteria; phylum Pseudomonadota; class Gammaproteobacteria; order Burkholderiales; family Rhodocyclaceae; genus Azovibrio. The sequence continues at coordinate 5,007 of JAISSL010000157.1, forward strand.
GTCCATCGCGCGTTCCATCCGATCCATCAGGGCGCGGTTGATTTTTTCCAGCGCGACGATCCGACGTTCGAGCGCCTCGACGGTACGCTGTCCAGAATCGTCGCTCATGCTTCGTCTCCAAGCACCAGGGCAGTCAGGGAGTGGTTGACGTGCACTCCGAAATATTGCTCGCCGTAGCAGGAAAAGCCGATAAAGGGATAATTGGAAATCACCCGTTTCGCCTCTTCCAACGCGCCGGTTCGATGCAACTCCATACGACGCAGAAGGCAGTCGCTGCCGAAAATAAGGGCGGGCTTCATGGCCTTTTCAACTTCATGCAGATTCCTTTCCAGATTCGCAACCAGACTCCCGGAAGGTTTTGCCATCGTCAGCACGGTACCAATATCCGTCATACAGATGAATCTCAGGCTGCCATCGGGATTTGCGTCCCTGATCGAGCGCACATAGTAAGTGCCGCCGGCCTGCAACAGGAGCGGATACGCGCCGAAGACTTCCAGATTCAAGGCCGTGACGGGAACGCCTATGATGCGGGAGTATTCCTCGGCGGCGGGCATTCCATTGATTTCCTTGACTGTGCGGGTTGCGAGGTCGGCATCGGTGACGACGAGGCGCGTGCCGGTCGGCTCGAAGTGCTGGATGTGCAAGACCTGGAAGGGAAGCGTCGTTTCAAAGAACGCCAGCATGGCGGCGTTTTCGTGAAACGCGCCCTCGTAGTAAACGAAGGTATGCGCCAACCTGAATCCATCGCCCGCAGAAGCGCCGACCAGGGGCACCAGCCCCTTGAAAGTCTGATTGATGCTCCCGACAACCAACTCTTCCAGAGTGGAAAGTCCGTCAATCAGAAGGAGGACGAAGCTGTGCTTTCGCCCCAGCTCCGGGAAATCTTTCACCGGGTCTGCGGTATTCGCAAAGGCGCGCAAATCCTTGATGGGGACGAGTTGCAGCGAAATCTTGCTGGACGCAACGGCAGCGCAGATGATGGAGCCTTCGATGTACCCTTCGCCGCTCAGGATTTCGCCCGCCGTCGTGCAGCCCAGCGCCGGACACGTAAAGGACGCCTCGATGGCCTTGCCCATAGCGGCAAGATCGTACTTCGGCGAACAGAAAAAGAGAATGAAATCGGGTTTGATCTCGTTGGTCTGGGCAACCAGCTCCTGCACGGCGGCGGCAGCATCAGGATTGAAACTCTTGCCGAATCTAACTTCAATGGCGGACATGGCAAACTCCCTTTCCTATTGTTCAATGTTTGACGGGGCAATGCGGGAAGAATGGGCAGGAATCGCCGCTCATGCTTCATCTCCAAGCACCAGGGCGGTCAGGGTATAGTTGACGTGCACCCTGCAAAACTGCTCGCCGTAAGTGGAAAAGCCGATGAAGGGGTAGCGGGAGAGCACGCGCTTTGCCTCTTCCAGTTCGTTGCGCCGCTGCAATTCCAGACGACGGAAAGCGCAGTCGCTGCCCAGAATCAGCGCCAGGTTGGGAATGGTTCCCCGAAGTTCTTCCAGGCTTTTTTCCAGATTCGCCGTGATCGTCCCCAAAGGTTTCGCCACGAACAGCACGACGCCACTATCAATCGCGCAATAGAGGGTCAGGCTGCCATCGGGATTCGCCTTCTGGATGGTGCGTACATAATAGTCCCCCCCGACTTTCAGCATGAGCGGATGTTCTGCGAAAACCGTTGACGCCAGCGCATCCACGGATACGCCGACGACGCGGGCGTATTCCTCAACGGCGGGAAGTCCGTTGATTTCCATCACCGTGCGGGTCGCCGGACTGGCTTCGGTAATGACAAGGCGCGTTTCGGTCGGCTCAAAGTGCCGGACGTGGAGAGTCTGGAAGGGAAGCGTCGTATCGAAGAGCGCCAGCACGGCGGCGTTTTCGTGAAACGCGCCGTCATGATAGACATAGGTGTGCTCGAAAGCGAGGTTATCGCCAGCGGAAGCGCCAACCAGCGAAATGCCCCGCAAAGCCTGGTTGATGCGGCTGACGACGACCTCTTCCAGCATGGAGAGGCCATCAACCAGCAGCAGGGCGAAACTGTGTTTCCGTTCCTGCCCCGAAAACATTTTCAGCGCGTTCGGGTCATTCACGAAGGATCGTAAATCCCCAATGAAAAAGGGCTTCATCGTCAATTTCCCGGAAACGATGGCGACGCAGACGATGGCGTCTTCAATGTAACCCTCGCCGCTCAGAATTTCGCCCGCCGTTGTGCAACCAATGGCCGGACACGCAAAAGCCGCCTTGATGGCCTTACCCAGGGCGACCAGATCGTATTTCGACGAACAGAAAAAAATGAGGAAGTCGGGCGCAATTTCATGAGTTTGGGCAACCAGCTCCTGCACGGCGGCAGCCGCGTCGAGATTGAAACTCTTGCCGAATCTAACTTCAATGGCAGACATGGCACACTCCCCTGGATTCGCTCCCCCCCGTCATTCCCGCGCAGGCGGGAATCCAGCAAGAATATGGACACAGGGTTTTCGCATGAAGGGAATGATAGCCCCCTGTTTTATGTCGGTGTGAAAATACTGGATTCCCGCCTGTGCGAGAATAAAAGGGGTGAGGATCGCCGCTCATGCTTCATCTCCAAGCACCAGGGCGGTCAGGGAGTGGTTGACGTGCACCCCGTAATATTGCTCGCCGTAAGTGGAAAGGCCGATGAAGGGATAGCGGGAAAGCGCCCGTTTTGCCTCTTCCAGCTCCCCGGTTCGCTGCAACTCATGCCGACGCGCGACGCAATCGCTGCCGAAAATCAGCGCCGGTTTCAGGGTCTTCTGGATTTCATTCAGGTTCCTTTCCAGATTTGCGACCAGACTCTCGGCGGGTTTTACCATCATCAGCACAGTGCCCACGTCAACCGCGCAATAAAATTCCAGGCTGCCATCGGGATTGGCCTGCCGGGTTGCTCGCACGTAATGGTTGCCGCCCGCTTGCAGGATGAGCGGGTTTTCCTGAAGGATTTTCAGATCCAGTTCAGCGGCGGTCACGCCTATGGCGCGGGCGTATTCATCGGCGGCGGGCAGTCCGTTGATTTCCATCACCGTGCGGGTCGCCGGGTCGGCCTCGGTGACGACCAAGCGCATTCCAGTCGGCACGAAGTGATGAATGTGGAACGCCTGGAAAGGAAGCGACGTTTCAAAGAACGCCAGCACAGCGGCGTTTTCATGAAACGCGCCCTCAAAGTAGACATAGGTATGCGCCAGCCTGAAATCATCGGCGGCAGAAGCGCCGATCAGCGGAACAAGCCCCTTGAAAGTCTGATTGATGTAGCCGACGACGACCTCTTCCAGCGCGGAGAGGCCATCAATCAAAAGAAGGGCAAAGCTGTGTTTCCAGTACGTCTCGAAGAATGATCGCATCGGGTCTGCCGTTGCCTTCACAAAGGCTTGCAAATCCATGATGGGAAAGAGCCGCATTGAAATTTTGCCGGACGCGACGGCGGCGCAGACGATGGAACCTTCAATGTAGCCCTCGCCCCCCAGGATTTCACCTGCCGTCGTGCAGCCGAAAGCCGGACACGTAAAGGACGCTTCAATGGCCTTGCCCAGCGCGGCAAGGTCGTACTTCGACGAACAGAAAAAAAGGAGAAAATCGGGTTCGATCTCGCGGGTCTGGGCAAGAAGTTCCTGCACGGCGGCAACCGCGTCGGGGTTGAAACTCTTGCCGAATCTAACTTCAATGGCGGACATGGCACACTCCCTTTCCCGTGCTCAAGGCTTGCAGAAATGATGCGTGAAGAAGAGGCAGGCATCGCCGCTCATGCTTCATCCCCAAGTACCAGGGCGGTCAGGGTATGGTTTACGTGCACCCCGTAATACTGCTCGCCGTAAGTGGAAAAGCCGATGAAGGGAAAGCGGGAGAGCAGATGTTTCATTTCTTCCAGTTCGTTGTTCCGCTGCATCTCCAGACGGCGCAGGATACAGTCGCTGCCGAGGATCAATGCCGGTTTCAGGGTCTTCTGGATTTCGGTCAGGCTGGTTTCCAGATTCTGGGACAGCTGCCCGAACGGTTTTGCCACGGTCAATATGACGCCAGTAGCGACCGCGCA
>JAISSL010000163.1 GCA_031273145.1 Zoogloeaceae bacterium
ACCGTGTTTTGCAGGCGGTCGGCCAGGTGCTTCAAATCTTCAATCGCCGCGACTGTCCGGTCAATGGCCTCGTAATTCTCTCTGGACATGGTGGAAATGGTCTCCACGCTGGCGCAGACTTCACTGGAAGCATCGTTCTGCTGCACGGTCGCTTCGGTAATCCGGGAAAGGTTGCTTCCCAGTCCCAGCACCGATTCATTGGTATCCCGCAAAATCGTCGCGACTTCCTGCACCGATTCGTTGCTGTGCGAAAGATGTCCCATGCTCGCCGTAATCGCGTTTTTGACCGCGACAGACTGCGTTTCCATCGAGCCGGTTGCGCTATCAATCGAAGCCGCCGCGCGCGCGGATTTTTCCGCAAGTTTCCTGACTTCATCCGAGACCACCGCAAAGCCGCGCCCGTGTTCTCCCGCCCGCGCCGCTTCAATGGCGGCATTCAGAGCCAGCAGGTTCGTCTGGTCGGCAATTTCCTTGACCTCCTGGGTCATGGCGGTAATGGTGACGGTACTCTGCATGAAGTGATTGACGGTTTCCGCCATCTGGGAAAAGGTCTTTTTCACTTCTTCCATATTGGCAAGCAGGACTTCCAGACGTTGATTGCCCGCCAACGTGTGCGCGCCCGATTCTTCCGACTGGCGCTGGACTTCCTCAACATGCGTCACGACCGAGGCAATGGAACGAACCAGCCCTTCCATGACGGTTGCGGCACTGGCCGATTTTTCATCCTGCACATGCGAACTGTTCCGCACCTGATTGGCATCTCCCAAAAGCGCGTTCGCCTTGCTGGAGACATCGGCAGCCGAGGCGCTGACCTCACGCACGAGCGCGGCGAAATTTTCCATCAGCGCATTGAACACCCTGGAAGTCTGCCCGATTTCATCTTCACCCCTGATTTCCAGTCTGCGGGTCAGGTCGCCCTCCCCATGCGCGATGTCGGTCAGCCCTTCCCGCAGACGATTCAAAGGCTGAGTAACCGCCCAATGGGTCAGGGAATAGATGACCCCCAGGAGAAGAAGGCAGATGAGAAAGGCAATGCCGGCAATCTTGTAGCGCATGGTATTGACGGCGGATTCAACATGATCCAGCGAGAGTCGCATATTCACGATGCCGAGCATGGTATTTTCCGGCACCATGTGGCAGAGGGTGCAATCCTTGCCGAGATAGTCCTTGACGGCGGGAATGGGATTGACGACGCGCAGCGTATAGGCGCCGTTTTCGTGAAGCACTGCGGTATAGGGCTTGCCGGTCTGCATGACCTCTTTTTCGACGGCATCGAGCACGCGCACGGATTTGAGATTCGCGCCGTAAATATTGGTCACGGCCTCGCTGGGCACGACTGTCAAATCCTTGACGATGGAAAGCTGCTGGATTTGTTCGAGGAAGGCTTCCGTGCTTCCCCCGGTACTCATCATGCCGGTCAACCCGACCATGGTGATTTCGTGGATGGTTCTGGAAAAATCCCTGGCCTGATCGGTTGCCATCTTCAGGGCTTCGTTCCCTTCCCAGACGACCATCCCCGCCCAACTAATCGCCAGAACCAGCCAGATAGCCGCCGTCAATCGAACCCAGATTTTCCAGTTTCTGATTTGCATTTTTACTACTCCAGATTATAACGTATGGCAGTTCTCTATATCCGCCTGCAACAGGATTGTAGCACAGGCATTCCCATAGTTATAAGGCTCGGCAAACCGGGCTACCCACAAAAATGTTCCCAGAGCGTCAATCCCCAGACCAGCGCCGCCAGGACGAGGCTGATGAACACGGCGGCACTGCCCATGTCCTTGGCGCGTCCGGCGAGTTCGTGTATTTCCGGCGAAGCCTTGTCGACAATGGATTCCAGCGCGGAATTGAGCAACTCCACGATGAGAATCAGAAGAATGCTGCCCAGAAGCAGGGCGCGCTCTATCCCGTTTTGCCCAAGCCATACTCCAAGCGGCAGGGCAATTACCGCCAGACAGACTTCCTGCCGAAAGGCATCCTCATACCGCCAGGCGGCGGCAAGCCCCCGCATGGTATAGCGGGTGGCATTCCAGAGCCGTTTTATGCCCCGTTTTCCTTTCAGGTGCGCGGCGGAAGGGGGTGACGTATCGTCCATGCGATCTCCTTTTAAGTCCGGGCGGAACTTTCAAAGCGGGTGTATTCGCCCAGGAAAGTCAGCATGACGGTACCCGTGGGGCCGTTTCGTTGCTTGCCGATGATGACTTCCGCCAGTCCCTTATGCTGGGATTCCTCCTTTTTGTAGTATTCGTCGCGGTAGAGCATCATGATGACATCGGCGTCCTGTTCGATCGCGCCCGATTCCCGCAAGTCCGACATGAGCGGGCGTTTGTCGTTGCGTTCCTCAACCTTGCGGGAAAGCTGCGAGAGGGCAATGATCGGCACCTGCAATTCCTTTGCCAGCGCCTTGATCGAGCGGGAAATTTCCGATATTTCCGTCGCCCGGTTTTCGTTTTGTCGGGCCGAATTCATGAGCTGGATGTAGTCAATGACAATCAGCCCCAGGGTGTCGCGGCATGTCCGATGCAGGCGGCGGGCGCGGGCGCGTAGCTCGATGGGGTTTAACGCGCCGGTCTCGTCAATGTAGAGCGGTGCCTGATAGAGATCGTCAAGCGAGGAGGAGGAGTTGGTCATCCGCTCCCAATCATTGTCGCTTAAACGTCCGGTGCGAAGTTTTTGCGAATCCAGACGACAGTAAGAAGCGAGCATCCGCTCTGCCAACTGGCCGCTTCCCATTTCCATGGAGAAGATGCCGACTGCCTTCTTGGCGCGTACCGCCACATGCTCTGCGATATTAAGCGCAAAGGCGGTTTTTCCCATCGAAGGGCGTCCGGCCACGATAATCAGGTCGCCCGGCTGCAATCCGGTCGTCATCCGGTCAATGTCAATGAACCCAGTCGGGACGCCGGTGATTTCATCAAGATTTTCCTGATCGCAGAGTGCGGCAACCCGTTCGATGGTGGCCGCAAGCAAGGGCTTGATGTGGTCGAACCCTTCGTTACCGCGTACGCCCTTTTCCGCAATTTCAAAGATTTTCGCTTCCGCTTCATCCAGAATTTCTCGCGCTTCCCGTCCGGCTGGATTCAGGGCGCTGCCCGCGATGTCGTCGGCGGTGGCGATCAATTGCCGCAAGACCGCCCGTTCGCGCACAATTTCCGCGTAGCGGACGATGTTGGCGGCGGAAGGCGTATTGTTGGCCAGGTCGCCCAGATATTCCAATCCGCCGGTATGCTCACTTTCCCCGGCGTTTTCCAGCGCCTCGGCGACGGTGATGACATCGGCTGGTTTCCGGTTGTCCAGAAGATTGCTGATTTGCCGGAAGATGCGACGATGCTCATCGCGGTAAAAATCGGCATCGTTTACCCGGTCGGCGATGTTCTCCCAGGCGCGGTTATCCAGCAGCAGTCCGCCCAGAACCGACTGCTCCGCTTCGATGGAGTGCGGGGGCAGACGCAGGGTGGCAACGTCCGAATCGGGGGCGGGGGCAGAAGCAAGGCGTGGGGGAGACATGAGCGGCAAAAAGTGCGTTAAGGGGGGCAACAGTTTAACCGAGATTTAAAACGCAGGCGCGGGAAACAGAGGGTAAGCGGGAACATGGAAAAAGCGGGGAAAAACAGATTTTTGTCCGTATAATCACTCGCTTATCGTATGAATGTCAGGAAGGGAAGACGCGATGGATTTTTTTGCGGCTCAGGAACAGGCGCGGAAAAAAACCCGCTGGCTGGTACTGTTATTCATGCTGGCGGTCGTCAGCATTGTGTTGCTGGTGCATCTTTTTTCCATGCTGGCGCTCTATCTCTGGCAGATTGAGCCTTTTGCGTTCGGAACCCTGGCGCTTGCGTTGGTGACCGCGATTTATTTTTTGCGGGATGGCTGGTTTTCGTCCCTGACCGACCTGCTGCTGCCGGTCATTGGGGTGCTGATTTTTTATGGCCTGATTTATGTCGCGGCTCATTATTGGCTGATGCCCTATCCCGATTTCAGATTTGTGGATGCTTTTCGGCTCTGGAACACTCCGTGGATTCTCTGGGTTTGCCTTTTCGTGGCCTGTAGCATTGTGGCGACTTCCCTCTATAAGATGTGGCAGATTTCCCGGCAGGGCGGAAAAATGATTGCGGAACAACTGGGCGGGCGCATGATTCCACGCAATTCCTCCGACATGGCGGAAAGGCAATTATCGAATGTGGTTGACGAAATGGCGATTGCCGCAGGCATCCCTGCGCCGGTTGCCTACGTTCTCCCTCAGGAATCCGGGCTGAACGCCTTTGCCGCCGGCCTTTCCACGCGGGATGGCGTGATTGCCGTCACGCGCGGCCTTCTGAATACCATGAGCCGGGATGAATTGCAGGGCATCATCGCGCATGAAACCAGTCATATCGTGAATGGTGATAGCCGCCTCAATATGAAACTGCTCGGCGTCCTGTTCGGCATTTATGCCTTTACGCTCATAGGCCGCAAATTGATGAAACCGTCGGATAGTCTGGCATCAATGGAGGCCGCGCCAAAAATACGGGTCGCATTGGAGGCCGGGTTGCATCACCCTATAGGATTCTTGTTTCTCTTGATCCCCTTGGCTATCGCGTTGATTGGCTCGTTGTTTTCTGCGACCGGCTCTATCGGTCTTTTCTACGGGCGGGTCATTCAGGCGATTGCTTCCCGCGAGCGCGAATTTCTGGCGGACGCGGCGGCGGTGCAATTTACCCGTAATCCCGCCGGACTGACTTCCGCGCTTCACAAACTGCGGACATACGGCTCGCAAATTCATCATTCGCAGGCCGCCGCCGTCAGCCACTTCTTTTTCGGCGCGAGCGACTCGCCGGATGGTCCCTGGCTGGATGGTCCGGGGGCTACCCTGTTTGCCACGCATCCGCCGTTAAAGGAGCGCCTGCGCCGCATTGGCAATGTCTTTCTGTCCTTGTCCAAGAACGAAGATATGGAAGAGGAAGAAGCGCCCGTCCAATCCATATACCTTGCCGCAGTCCGGGAAAATATCCCGCACCGGATGGCGGCCAATCCTCATGCGGCCATGCCGGTCGAGCTGCCCGGCGCGCTTGCCGCTGTGCTTGCCAAAACGCCTTCCGCTTCGCTTCCTGCTGCGGTTGCAATGGGCGGCATTGCGGGAGAGATTGCGCCAAAAGGCGTTGCCCAGGCGCAAGCCCTGCTTGCCAGATTGCCCGCAAAGCTGCGCGAAGAGGCAGCAACGGTTGCGGGCGCAACCGGCATCGTCTGCGGGTTGCTCTTTTCCAGTCAGAACGACATTCGGCAGCAGCAGGAAAAGCTGCTGACCTCAGCGGCGCTCTCCGGGGCGCTGCCGGTAGCGCGGGAACTCTACCAATGGCTATCCATGCAGCCGGAACAAGGCGCGCGCTATCGCCTGGTCTGGCTTGACCTCGCCTTACCCACCCTGCGCGGCGCGGCAAAAGACGAATGCCAGCAATTGCTTGATCTGGCAATGGCCTTGATTCGCGCCGACGGAAGGCTTAGTCCCAGTGAATTTGCCATCTACAACATTCTGCAAAGCGCCTTGTTGCCGCCTTCGGAACGGCGGATCAACAAAAGCGAACTGCGCCCGGAACAACTGGATGGCGATATTGCCAGCTTGCTGGCGCTCATGGCCTATGCCGGACATACGGACTTGGAAGCCGCAAAGGCCGCCTATCAGACGGCGCTTGCCGCCTCGCCTGCCGGAAAGCGCCTGCCATTCCCGGAAAAGAAGGATTTTTCCTTAAAGACGGTATCAAGCGCCTTTTCGCGCCTTGCCCTTGCCGCGCCGCCGTACCGCAAAAAGATTCTGGAAGCGTGCGCGGTTGCCGCGCAACACGACGGCAAGATTACACCGGTGGAAAACGAATTGCTCCGCGCCTTCGCGCAAAGCCTCGATTGTCCCGCGCCTCTGGCCTGATTGCCCGAAGAAGGAAGGGCGCAGAGCCGTGGAAAATTGGGCATCCGATCCCGACGGAAAGCAGGACAGGCCGCATGAATCCCGGTCAATAAGCGCCGGATTCCCAAAATAATGCGGCAAATACGCGACAGATTTTGCCTGTGACCGCCCGCGCCCGCAACAGGCATTTGCGTATTGGATGATTCGCCGCTAGAATGCGCGCCCAAGGAGGCGGTTCTTTGTTCACAAAAGAGCTGCCTGTTTTTGTCGTTTTCAGGAGTGCCGTCATCGTTTTGAACAAGACACATCGTCTCAATGAGGAAATCAATGCGCCGGAAGTCCGGTTGATTGGCGTTGAGGGCGAGCAACTGGGCGTCGTAAGCTCCCGGCAGGCCAATCATCTGGCCGAGGAAGCCGGTTTCGATCTGGTGGAAATTGCGCCGCATGGCAAGCCACCGGTTTGCCGTATCATGGATTACGGCAAATTCAAGTATCAGGAAGCCAAAAAGGCGCACGAAGCCAAGATGAAGCAGAAGCAGGTGCAGGTGAAGGAAATCAAGCTCCGTCCCGGCACCGACGAGAACGACTATCAAATCAAGTTGCGGAGTATGCTGCGTTTTCTGGAGGAAGAGGATAAGGTCAAGGTGACTTTGCGCTTTCGGGGACGCGAGATGACGCATCAGGAATTCGGGATGCGCCAGTTGGAGCGGATTCGTTCCGATCTGGAAGCCCATGCCCAGGTGGAACAGATGCCCCGGATGGAAGGGCGGCAGATGGTGATGATCCTTGCCCCCATGAAGAAAAAGCCGGAAAAGGCCAAGGCAAAACCGGCGCAGGACAAGGCGGAAAAATCCGCGGTAAAAACGCCTGAATCCGGGGCGGATGCAAATACGGTTTCGGTTGCCCAGGCAGTCGAGGCATAAGAAATTCGGCGGCGCAAATGCTGCCGGATGCGTTGATTGAGCCAAAGGCTTATGAGACGCTTGATAAGTGGCTTGAGGTTGACAAGCGTTCCCGTCGGGAACCACCCCAGGTCATCTAAAAATGGAGCGGTACAAACATGCCCAAAATGAAGACCAAAAGTGGCGCGGCCAAGCGTTTTCGTGTGCGCGCAGGCGGCACGGTCAAGCGCGGTCAGGCGTTCAAGCGCCACATTCTGACCAAAAAGACCAGCAAGGTAAAACGCCAGTTGCGCGGAATTTCCAACGTAGCCGCATGTGATGTCGACATGGTTCGCGCCATGTTGCCTTACGCCTGAAAGGAGACCGAAAATGTCGAGAGTCAAACGTGGCGTGACCGCTCATGCGCGGCATAAAAAGGTTCTTGCCCTGGCCAAGGGCTACCGGGGACGGCGCAAGAATGTCTATCGCATTGCCAAACAGGCGGTGATGAAGGCGGGGCAATATGCCTACCGCGACCGTCGCCAACGCAAACGCCAGTTCCGCGCCCTGTGGATTGTCCGCATCAATGCGGCGGCGCGTGAATTCGGGCTGAAATACAGCACTTTCATGAATGGGCTAAAAAAAGCCAATATCGAAGTCGACCGCAAGGTGCTCTCCGATCTGGCGGTTTTCGACCGTCCCGCCTTCAATGCGCTGGCGGCTCAGGCCAAAGCCTGTCTGAATGTTTGATGCCGCATGGTTAGCCGGACGCGCTTCTAGCGCGTCCGGCTGAACTTCAGCGTCAGGCTCTTCTATGGCGCGGATGAGTAAAATGCGAATATTCAGGCTTTTTTTCCCAATCCTGATGGAGCTTGCCATTGCTGGCGGGCTGGGCGCTTGTGCACAACAGGACAGGCTGGAGGAAACGCTTGCCTCATTTGGCTACGTCATCAAAGCGAGCGAATCTGTTGAACCGCGCGACAGTTATAAGGAGGAGTATCAAACTCTGGCGACGAGAGTCATCAGGATTAAAGCCATACAACCGCTTGGTCAAGGGGGAAGGGAGAGTACCTTCTACCGTTTCACAGTCGTTGTAGAGCGATACGCGGATGCCGAAAGAGCCAAAAAGAGGTTTGTTGAAGCGAGTGTGCCACCGTGGGACGGAGATTATGGCGCTCAAAAACTGATCTGGACAGAGTTTCAGCACGGCAAGGATGTTTACTTTGTGACCTCTGATGTGGGAATATTCCGTGACGAAATGAAGAGGATAGCTAAAGCGTTGGAAGCCTCGCTCCAGTAAAGGCAGGTCTAACCCTGCGTTCAACCCAGACGGCTGCGCCGCCGTTCAGATATTAGGAGACACACATGGGCACTTCCAGCACAGCACTTTTCGCGGATGACGTTGCTTGCGATGTCCGTGACGAATTCATTGAGTCCTTGAGTACGGGCGCCACTCCGGTCGACGTGACGCAATCGCTTATCCAGTCTTGGGACAATGCAATCCAGGACGCCGACGATGGTCCCGTATTTTGGCTGGCGCTCGCTGCAACGCAGTGGAAATATGGATGCCTTGACGACAATGTGCAAACGCACGCCATTGAGATCATTGACAGTGGCGTTGACCTCAAGAGATGGGCGGGTTCATCTGCTGCGCGTAGGCAAGCGGTTCTTTCATCGTTGCGGGCAAAGCTGCTTTCTCCGCAGCCCGCATTCAGAAAACCTGCACGGCGCAAGCCGCTCGTCATACCGTCAAATGAGGTTCCATCCCCTGACGGTCGGGCGCTCGCTACGGCCTACAAACTTGGAGCATATTTGAAAAATCCAAACACAACTACAGAGCGGATGCAGGTCTACATCGAAATGGAAGCATCTGATTCGTGGGGGGGCGGAGGCGTCTTTGTTGCCGACTGTGAGTTCAACGAGGTATCGCTGACCTGGATGGATTCAGAAACCCTGCAAATTGTTTACCCGGCATCCGCGACCGTGAGTGACAAGAAGCCAAGTATCCGTTACTGTGACCGCACCATCAAGATTGTCTATGGATGTGGAGATTGATATGAAGGCTTTTATCACAGGCTCATATACAATCCACACTTTTCTGTAATCGGTTAATTTCATCATGATTCGTACCCGTTTTGCGCCCAGTCCGACTGGTTTTTTGCACATTGGCGGCGCGCGCACCGCGCTTTTTTCCTGGGCGTATGCGCGGCATCATGGCGGTACGTTCATCCTTCGCATTGAGGATACCGATCTGGAACGCTCGACGCCAGAAGCGGTGCAGGCGATTTTCGACGGCATGGCCTGGCTGGGGCTGGCACATGACGAAGGGCCGTTTTTCCAGATGCAGCGCATGGCGCGTTACAAGGCGGTAATCGCGGAGATGCTGCAAGCGGGGACGGCGTATCCCTGCTATATGTCGTCTGCCGAACTGGAGGCGCTGCGCGAAGCGCAACGCGCGCGGGGCGAAAAGCCTCGTTATGACGGGCGTTGGCGTCCTGAATCCGGCAAGTCTCTGCCAAAGCCGCCTACGGACATAAAACCCGTCATTCGTTTTAAAAATCCGCAAGAGGGCGTGGTTGCCTGGAACGATCTCGTTAAAGGGCCAATTGAGATTGCCAACCGCGAGCTGGATGACCTCATCATTGCCCGCGCCGATGGCACGCCGACCTACAATTTCTGCGTGGTGGTGGATGACTGGGACATGGCGATTACCCATGTGATTCGCGGCGACGATCATGTGAACAACACGCCGCGCCAGATCAACATTTTGCGCGCTCTGGGCGCGACGGTGCCGGAATACGCGCATCTTTCCATGATTCTGGGCGACGACGGGACGAAGCTCTCCAAGCGGCATGGCGCGGTCTCGGTGATGCAGTATGAGGCGGATGGCTTTTTGCCGGAAGCGGTCATCAACTATCTGGCGCGGCTTGGCTGGTCGCATGGGGACGACGAGATTTTTTCCCGCGAAGAGCTTGTCGCATGGTTCGATCTGGCGCACATTACGCCTTCCGCCGCCCGGTTCAATACGGAAAAGCTGCTTTGGCTAAACCACCATTACTTGAAGCAGACGGGCGCATCCGCGCTTGCGCCGAAAATTGCGGAACGCCTGCAAGTCATGAATGCCGCTCTGGAATCCGGTCCCGATCTGGCGGCGGCGATTGCGCTCTATGTTGAACGCTGCCAGACCCTGAATGCGCTTGGCCGTGCGCTTCTGCCTTTTTATTGCGAAAAAACGCCTGATGCGGCCTTGCTGGCGCAGCATTTATCCGATGAGGCGCGTCCTGCCCTGGCGGAATTTGCGGGGGTGCTGGAAACGGTCGAGTGGAACGCAGCCGCTATCGGCGCGGCGTTAAAAGAGATTTTAAAGCGGCATGGCCTCAAAATGCTGCAGCTTGCCATGCCGTTGCGGGTGATTCTGCTTGGAGAGACGAACACGCCTTCCGTGGATGCGGTCATTGCCCTTTTTGGTAGGGAGCGTGTTCTGGCGCGACTTTCCGGCTATAAATAACGCGCCCCGTGCATGGTGGGTTCAGGCAGGTTCCGGGAATATCCGGCTCAAAGCGCGACATCGAGGCCGAAAATATCTGCGAGTTCTTCGCCCGTGGCGTTTTTTTCATCTTCTGCGCCTGCGAGAAAATCGTCCAGGTTGCCTTTTACCCGTATCGCCGCGTGCCTTGCGCGGTAGACCGCCATTCTGACTTTCGCCCACGGCCAGTAAAGCCCCAGGGTCAGCAAGATGAGCAACCAGTTTGAAAGGGTGATTCCCGTAATGCCCCAGTATGTCTGGTCGCTCACGAAACGGTGCCTATCCAGGCTGGCGCTGTTCCAGGCCAGATTGCTGACGAGCGCCTTGAAATAAGCGGGCGTCACGAACCAAGCAAACGCAACAAGAATAAAGAACATAGACATTAAAAACATTACGGAAGATTTGGAAATGGAAGGTGAGAAATCAATCATGAAAGCAGTAAAGAGGGTGATATTGAGCACGAGAAGCGCGAAACAACATGAAATCGCCACAAGCGGCCATATCCCAAGCAGGCAAATGCCGTAAAGAGACTGAAGTCGGTATTGGATATGAAAGCGGGAAGCCCCGAAAGCAAGATGTTCGAACCGAAAGCGTTGAAAGGCGTGCACAAGAACAGGCAGCAGGAGCAGCACACCAACCCATGTGGCACAGATACGAAGAAGCCAAGGGGTTCCCGCATCAACAGTAGCCCGATTCATACTGGTTGTAAATTTCTGATTCATTTCCTTTACAAATTTCTCCTTAAAATCAGGATCATCTGCCAGCTTTTTCCTGAGTTCGGGATTCGCTTTGATAGCTGCAAACTCAGCATCTTGTGCGGAGTTTTCAATGGCAGCCTGCCTATTATTAGCGCGATTTGCGTCTCCGTACATCATTTCATAACTATAGGTCATTGCCCACAACAAGGCGATGAGTAGCAGGGTGTAACACAGACACGCCTTGCAAAGCCCCTTGTAGGTTCCGAGAAAATCGAAATGCAGGCCGCGAAACGAGGTGTTACGGGCGCGAAAAATAAAGGAACGCACCAGCAGCCAGGGAATCAGCAACACACACAGAAGCAGCGCCGGGAAATAATAATCAGGCGCCCATTCGCCGACGAGGGATAGGATGACTACCATTCCGACCGCGATGACGCGCCCTTTCAGAATGGCCTTCGGGTTGCCGTGGTAGTCGAAGCCACTGCCATCAAGCAGGGTGTTGCGATGAAAATACTGCTCGCGCCGCACCTTTGCCCATGCCGAATAAATGCCAAGGGTCAGGATGGAAAGAAAGAGATTGACAATCCAGATGCGAAAATACTCGCTGCCGGAGCCGACAAATTGAAGGCGCAGTTCACGCGGTTCGGGATAGACGTTCCGTTCTGCGGCAAGAGCTTGCTCGGCGGTCATGGGATGCTCCGGGAGTGCAAAAAATCGGATGACATGGCGAAGTGGTGGATTATAACCGCCGTGCCTGAAACTTGCGTGGGAAAATTCTGCTGTTCTTCATGGGGCGTGGCAATCCCTTATGACACCCAAAAGATGCCGAGGACAGCGCCATTCCGTCATTCCCGCGTAGGCTGGAATCCAGTAAGAACATAGTGCTTTCGCATGAAGGGGATGATGTAAAGCTGTGCCATGTCGACGCAAAGATACTGGATTCCCGCCTACGCGGGAATGACGAGGGGGAGACGCAAAAGCACTGAATTCCTGCCTTCGCGGAAGTGACAGGGCAAGACTTGTGGCGGGACGCAGGTTGCGTCCCCTACAGGCATTTCAATGCGCGATGCCATTGAATTTGTCCGTAGGGACGGCGAACAGGTATCCCGAAGGCGTAAAAGAGGGCGAAGGATTGCAGGATTAGATAGATATTCGTCGCTTTCGCCGGTATGATTCGTGGCTTGTTCTCAAGTTTATTTTGCGGAGGCACTGCATGAATTTCTATGCCATGATTTTTGTCGTCCTGTTCGGCGCGGTACTGGTCTGGGGCGTTGTCATCTACAATGGGCTGGTCGAGGCCATCAACCGGATTCGCGTGACTTTTTCGCAGATGGACGTGCAGTTGCAGCGTCGGCATGACCTGATTCCCAATCTGGTGGATACCGCCAAAGCCTATATGAAGCACGAGCGGGAGACGCTGGAAGCGGTGATTAATGCCCGCAATCAGGCCGCGCAGGCGGCGAGAGAGATAAAGGACGTACTCTCGTTGGGGACGATGCAGACTCTACTGGGCGCGGAAAACGCGCTGGGCGGGTTGTTGTCGCGGTTTTTTGCGTTGTCCGAAGCCTATCCCGACCTGAAGGCCAACCAGAACATGAAGGCGTTGATGGAAGAGCTTGCCACGGCTGAAAACCGGGTTGCCTTTGCGCGGCAGGCGTACAACGATGCCGTGATGTACTACAACATCCGGCGCGAGATTTTCCCCAATTCGCTGATTGCCAGTAGCGTTGGGTTTCAGA
>JAISSL010000216.1 GCA_031273145.1 Zoogloeaceae bacterium
GCTGAAAACGTGGCGCGCGCCTTCCAGGAAGGGCGCTACGTTTTTGAATGGTTGCACCAGAACGTAGAAGGCGAGCTGATCCCCACAGAAATGACGCTCGTCAGGGTCAGCGAAGAGAACAGGCACGATGCCGTTTTGGCCTTCATGCGGGATTTGCGGGAAGTGCGGGAAGCCGAGGCCAAAACCATAGAAGCCAAGAATCGTATGCAGTTGATGTTGGATGAATCGCCCCTGTGCTGTACCTTCTGGGATGAAAATCTGAACAGCATTGACTGCAACCTCGAAGCCACCAGAATGTTCGGAGTTCCCAGCAAGCAGGAGTATCTGGCGCGTTTTCCCGAACTTTCACCCGAATACCAGCCGGACGGAAGGCTCTCGAGAGAAGCCGCGCCCGCAAGCGTAGCCCGTGCCTTCAAGGAAGGCCGGTACGTTTTTGAATGGATGCACAAAAACCTGCAAGGCGAGCCTGTCCCTACGGAAGTCACGCTCGTCAGGGTCGAAGAAGACAACGGGCGCAGCGTCGTTCTGGCCTTCATGCGGGATTTGCGGCAGGTACGGGAAGCCGAGGCCAAAACCGTAGAAGCCCAAAAGCGTATGCAGTTGATGTTGGACGAATCGCCCCTGTGCTGTACTTTCTGGGATGAAAACCTGAACAGCATTGACTGTAACCTAGAAGCCACCAGAATGTTCGGGGTTCCCAGCAAGCAGGAGTATCTGGCGCGTTTTCACGAGCTATCGCCCGAATATCAGCCGGACGGAAGGCTCTCGAAAGAAGCCGCTCCCGCAAGCGTGGCGCGTGCCTTCAAGGAAGGCCGGTACGTTTTTGAATGGATGCACCGGAATCTGCAAGGCGAGCCTGTCCCTACGGAAGTCACGCTTGTCAGGGTCGACGAAGACAACGGGCGCAGCGTCGTTCTGGCCTTCATGCGGGATTTGCGGGAAATCAAGGATAAAACCGCCAAGCTGGATGTTGCGGAAAATCTCGCCTTCAGCGACTCCCTGACCGGCGCAAACAACCGGCGTCTCTTCATGCAACGCGCCTCCGATGAATTTCATGCCCAGGAAAACGTTGTGTCGCACATTGGTATCATCATGCTTGACATTGATTATTTCAAGAGGGTGAACGACACATACGGGCATGAAGCCGGAGACGAGGTTTTGAAGCTGATGGCCACCACGGTTCAGAACACGTTGCGCGGAACGGATCTGTTTGCGCGATACGGCGGGGAAGAATTCATCATTCTGGTTCAACAACTGGACCTGAACGATCTCACCAAGCTGGCGCAGCGCATCTGCAAGAAAATCGAAAATACGGGATTTTTCTACCATGGAATAAAAATCCCGCTCACCATAAGCGCCGGCGTTGCCATCCGCAAAGACATGTCATACACCATAGAAGAAGTGATCAAACATGCGGATATGGCGCTGTATCAGGCAAAGCTCAATGGGCGCAACCGCGTGGAAGCCTACAACGGAGATGAACCGAAGGAACGCGCAGGTTGTGCGTCTCCGTCGTCCCCTCCTACGGACGGCAGTGATTATGTCCTGTAGGGCGGATGTTCTGTAGGGCGGTTTCGATTCATGCGCGAACAATTTCCCTCTGCCCCCTATTGCCGTCTGCAAGACCCCGCAAGCGGGAGAGGGGAGATATGGCGCGCGGATGGCACTGAACATCCCCTCTCCCACTTGTGGGAGAGGGTGCCCCGAAGGTGCGGGAGAGGGCAAGAATGTACATGGATAAACAAAATCTGATGTGGCGTAGCGCCTGACAACGCGCCGGGTTCCTCGCTCAGGGGTGTTCCGGTGTTTCATCCGGGGCAGCCGTTTTACCGTCGCCGCCCTCTGTTGGCACGGTTGGATTCCCTTCTGCCTGTTTTTTTTCAGCGTTATGAGTAGCCTCAGCAAGAGCGGCTTGCACAGCCGCTTCTCTTTCAGCTATAGCAGCTTGTACAGCAGCCATAGCAGCAGCTTCTACAGCCGCTTCTTTTTCACCGTCGCTGCGAGTTGGCGGGGGAGTGGGCATCCGTGCCGCGACCTCTGATAGTTTTTTTTCAATGTCAGCCATAGCAGCTTCTACAGCCGCTTTTCTTTCAGCTACAGCCGCTTCACTTTCAGCCATAGCAGCAGCTTCTACAGCCGCTTTTTTTTCAGCCAAAGCAGCTTCTACAGCCGCTTCTCTTTCAGCTACAGCTGCTTTTCTTTCAGCCATAGCCGCTTCTATTTCACCGTCGCTACGGGTTGGCAGAGGAGTGGGCATAGGAGTAGCCCGTGCCGCGACCTCTGATGATTTTTTTTCAATTTCAGCCCGCTTTTTTAAAAATTGTGCCTGCAACTCTTGCGTGGCACTTTCGGGCGCTGCGCTGGGGGGAAGTACAGGCGCAACATCAGGTTCCGGGGTGTTTTCAGCAACTTCAATCGCATTTTGTGTCGTCTCATGTTCATGTTTCTCATCCGGCGGCATACTCTGGAGTTGTGCCTGCAACCTTTGCATGGCGCTTTCGAACGCTGCGCTGGGGTACTGTTCAGACACAACATCAGGTTCCGGGGCAGACGATTTACCGCCGCCCCCCTTGATCTGTTCCTGCCAGCCGCGCAACTGCTGCGCAAAGCCCTTGCTCAGCTTGGCAAAGTTCTCGCTTTCCAGCGGGTTCTCCGCCCAGGTTGGTTTACGGTTTTGATCCTGTCCGTAGGCACGCAAGCCCTGTTCCAGGACTTCCGCCCTGGCCTCCGGCGAGAAACGATTCAGTACCTTGCCACATGCCTGGGCAAAGACCCGCATCTGGGCAAACGCTTCTTCGTATTCCCGGTAAGCAGGTAGAACTTCCTGCAAATCTGCCTTCAGTGCGGAAACCTGCATTTCCATGTTTGAAGCATTTTCTGTAACAGCAAGAGTCATTTTCTCAAGGAAAGATTCGTTTTCTTTGAGTACATTGTTCGCGGTCATCAGTTCCTCTGCCCGATTTGCCAAGGCTTGGACCTCCTCGCTCAAGACTCCCGCCTGCGTCTGAGCCGCGACAGCCAACTGTTTGTTGTACTCCGCCTGCGTCTGAGCCTTAATGTAAGCATTTCTCCAGAGTGTTTCATTCTCAGAGTTGACTTCAGCTACCTGCCCGTTGTACTCCGCCAATTGCCCGTTGTACTCCGCCAACTGTTTATTGTACTCCGCCTGCGTCAGAGCCTTAATGTAAGCATTTCTCCAGAGTGTTTCACACTCAAAGTTGGCTTCAGCTACCTGCCGGTAGTATTCAGCCTGCTCGTAAGCGTCTTGCAGGTCATTCTGCAAGCCTGATACCTGCGCCTGGGACTTCTTCAGATCGGCGCGAATGGGCGCTGCGGCCTCGTCAGCCTTGCGCTCAAATTCGGCATAGTGTGAGCCACCGCTCGATGTTACCCACGGCGCTCCAGAAAGATTGTGACTCATGATCGCGTCCTCAAGAAAAATGCGACTGTCTGGCCTGAATATACGACATTCAACCGACGCAAGTTGTGATAAAGCCTATGCAAAACGATGTTCCGTCAATATTAGCGCATTTTTTCTGCGAACGGGTCTTGCGGATGGCAACTATTTTGCGGTTTGCAAGACCTTTTCGCAAAAGCGGATGAGGCGGGTTGTCAGGTCTTCCTGCGAAGTCAGATAGGTACGCCACTCCAGCGCGCGCAGGGTGAGGGTATCCAATGCGGCAGGGTCATCGCGTAAAGCCGGATATGGACGATTCCCCGGCCTTTGCGCCCTGAGTTTTCCCACGCTCAAGGTTTCGGTTTGCGTCGGCTCTGCCGGGAACCCGTCGGCTCTGCCTTCTTTCCCGTCTTCCAGAATGGGTAAACACGGGGCGGAAGCGGTTCCGGCGACCAGTTGTCAACCTCATGATCCATCAGTTCGGTAGGGGGCAGGCCAAACGCCTTCGAGGCGGCAATCCAGTCGGACTTGTCCTCTTCCGTCACCTCTTCCCATTCGATGTCGTCGGGACCAAGACCACACCTCTCCCAACCATCGGTAACGAGCATGTCTGCCAGTGCCCAGGCAAACTTCAATACCGACAGCGCCCCATCTTCCCGATGGTCGTGCATTCCGTTGCCGCGATACACCTTCTCGAACCATTCCGGGCTACGGGGGCAAATCACATAGGTGAACTTTGGCATTGGGGGCGCAATCTTGAATACCGGCTGGTTTGAGGCGACAGCTACATCAATCCGATACGGGAACTGGGTCGTTCTATGCGACCAGTTGATTGCATCAACGCCAATGATGACCGCTGAAGGCATTGCCATAAACAGGGCAATATCCCAGTTTGGCTTCGGGGCAACCAGACGGTTGGCGAACACATTGCTGTGTCCGCCCAAACCTTGGACAAGTTCGCGCTTCTTCCACAGATACAGGTACTGGGAAGCAATCTTGTCCGACCACTGGAAGCGTTGCGTCAAATCATCCCTGTGAAAAATGGGAGGAAGGTCATGCAGCCGCTCGAATGATGAAATATGGCGTTTCATAGAGTTGGACCATCCTCATTTGTCATTTCAGCCTCAATGTCGCGCATCAGGTCAATGCCATGTTCTAGCGCCTCAATTGAACTTTGCATAATTTTACCCACTTCCTCATCAGTAAGTGACCAGTCTAAAGGCAGCCACTTACGAAGTTCGTCAGCGACAATCTGACGGTCAATTTCGCATAGTTCCGTGTGCCTCATGATTGCTTTCTCCAACCAGGTTCCAGGTGTTTCGTCTGTATAGGTAGCAAGCCGGACACGCAGATAATCAGGAGAACAGTCCCGTAAGCCATGATAGGTACGAAGCCAATGCAAATCGAAAAAGTCACGATGCTTGATAACCTTACGCGCGCCTACCGCAAAAATCTTGTCAGCATAAATTTCAGGCAAAGTCGCTGCAAGGATACCAGGACGTTCCTGCCGATCGCCAGACGGTTCAGCATCGGGGAACTCAATTGGAGCCACAAAAACCTGAATGTTTTCGAGGGTTTTTCGCTCCGCAGGAAATAACTCTACCTTAACCTTTACGGAGCCGATTACATTGTCACCAGTCAAGGTGACATGAAAACGATACTGCCCAAAGGGGTTATTCTTGGGTTTACTAACCACAACGCGCATGTCGCCAGGAATACCCTCTGTCAGCATTTCCAGACGCGCCCGGACGGATTCGTGAATTTTGGTCAGATCCAGCGAATTCAACACCAAAAAATCCAGATCCTCACTAGAGCGGGGAGACTTTTGCGCCAGGCGCAAGCTGCTACCGCCCTGAAAAACCAGTTCCCCGGGCTCCCAGTTATGAGAAGCCACTAATGCTTCCAAGGTTGCAATATGCAATACTTGACGTAGTTCTAACACTTCAAGCCTGCTGAGTACCTTTTTCCGATTACGCATGGTTCTTACCTCCTGGAAATTCCCCTTATCTTATCAAAAACTTTTAGATAAGTCAAGCGTTATTCGCCCATCTACTGATCCAGAGGATGCCACGGACACCCTCTGGTTAAGGCATCAGGGTGTAACCGTCGGCGAATTCATCCAGGACATGAAAGCCTTCCTAGTTATGCGGTTTGCAAGACCCGTTCGCAAAAACGGCTGAGGCGGGTTGTCAGGTCTTCCTGCGAAGTCAGATAGGTACGCCAATCCAGCGCGCACAGGGTCAGGGTATCCAAGGCGGCAGGGTCATCGCGTAACCAGTGCCAGAAGCGGCGGGGAATTTCCTTGTCCGGGTCTGCGCCGTTCCAGAATCGCCAAAAATCCAGCAGCAAAGAATGCGGGCGGTAGCGTTTGGCAAAGGCAGCCAGTTTGGCATGATGCGCGTTATCCGCCTGCGGATAGGCTTGCCAGACAAAAGGCTTACCCGCCCATTGGGCGCGGACGAACGAATCTTCGCCCCGCACAAAGTTGAAATCGGAAACGAACAGGAGCGCATCAAAAGCCTCTTGCGACAGAAACGGAATGGGCAGCAGGCGGACAGAGCCAATCTGCCAGCCTGTATCGGGCAGCCTGCCCAGATGCGTACAAAGGGCATTGAAGGGCTGTCCGGGCGGAATCAGGCAAAGGAGTGGGCGGCAGGAGGGCGCGTCTTTCCAGGCAGCAAAGAGGGCGGCAAGGGGCGCGTTTTCGTAGCAGAAGAGGGTAAGCAGCAGGGCTTCGGGCACATCCTCAATGCCAAGTGAAGCAAGAAAGGTCGTTCGGCAGACCGTTTGTTGCCGCGTAAAAATATCGCATTCCCGCAGCAATCCGCCGCTCTCCATAGTAAAGCCGGGAAAGAAAAAGTGTGTGACAAGCGGCAGGCGCGGATGCGGCGAGGCAAGGCCATGACAGCCTTCTATCCA
>JAISSL010000062.1 GCA_031273145.1 Zoogloeaceae bacterium
ACGTTAGGGCTTTTGCTCTCGCTCTACGAGCACAAGGTTTTCAGCGTTGGCGCGCTCTGGAATATCAACGTCTTTGACCAGTGGGGCGTTGAACTGGGCAAACAGATGGCCAAAACGCTCCTGCCGCATCTGGAAGGGGCGACGCCAGCGGATGATGACGGGCTGGATTCCTCTACCCGTGGCCTGATTGCGGCGTTGTTGCGATGAGCCTGCGTCTCTCCCTGATTGCCGCAATGGCGCATGAACTGGTCATTGGCGCGAACAATGGCCTGCCCTGGCATTTGCCGGAAGATTTGCGCCGGTTTCGGGAATTGACCTGGGGACATTGCGTCCTCATGGGACGCAAGACGTGGGAATCGCTGCCGACAAAATTCCGCCCCCTGCCCGGACGACGCAATTTCGTCCTCAGCCGCCAGTTGGACTATGCCGCGCCCGGCGCAGAGCGCGCCGCTTCAATCCCGGATGTATTGGCAAAAATAACGCAAGAATCGCCTGCAACAGAGGAAGTTTTTGTAATCGGCGGCGAGCAGATTTATCAGGCGGCCTTGCCGCTTGCAGAGCGCCTGATGCTTACCGAAATTGACTTGACCGTTGCGGGCGATGCCTGGTTTCCCGCTTTTGCAAAAGACGAATGGCAGGAAATCGGGCGGGAAGAAAAGGTTAGCGAAACCGGCCTTGCCTTTGCCTTTGTGACCTATGCGCGAATTCCTGCCTGAAACGATTGCCGCCATTGCCACCCCTGCCGGACGCGGCGGGGTGGGGATTGTGCGGGTTTCCGGCAGACATCTGGCGGATTTTGCGGTCGCGCTTATCGGCAGGCTCCCCGCGCCGCGCCGCGCCATTCGCGCCGATTTCAGGGCGAATGATGGCAGTCCGATTGATAATGGGCTGGCGCTCTATTTTCCCGCCCCGGCATCCTTCACCGGCGAAGATGTGCTGGAACTGCACGGGCATGGCGGGGCGGTCGTCATGAATCTATTACTTGCCCGTTGTCTTGAGTTGGGCGCACGGTTAGCCGAACCCGGCGAATTTACCCGCCGCGCTTATCTGAATGGCAAACTTGACCTTGCCCAGGCTGAAGCGGTAGCCGATTTGATTGACGCTTCTACCGCCGCCGCCGCCCGGAGCGCGGCGCGTTCCCTGGCGGGCGAATTTTCCCGCGCCGTTCATGCACTGGTGGATGAACTGACCGAGCTACGGATGCTGGTTGAGGCGACGCTGGATTTTCCCGAAGAGGAAATAGATTTTCTCCGCCAGGCAGATGCCTTCAATCGCCTTGCTCGCCTTGATGAACGCTTGAAGGCAGTGCAGACGCGGGCAAGGCGGGGCAAGCTGCTTCAGGCCGGGTTGCAGGTGGTTCTGATCGGGCAGCCCAATGTCGGCAAATCGTCGTTGCTGAATCTGCTTTCCGGCGACGAGCTTGCTATCGTCACTGCCATTCCCGGCACGACGCGCGACGCGCTCAAATCTTCCATCCAGATTCACGGCATTCCGCTGCACATCATTGATACCGCCGGTTTGCGCGAAAGCCGCGATGAAGTCGAAAAAATCGGCATGGCGCGTACCTGGAAGGCGATTGCCGAGGCAGACCTTGCCTTGTTGCTGGTGGATGCGCGGGTGGATTTGACCCCGGATGACCGCGCCATTCTGGAAAAACTCCCTGAAAATCTGCCCCGCGTGGTGGTGCGTAACAAGATTGATCTTGCAGGCGAAGCGCCGGAAAAGCATCCGCAGGGAATTGGCGGAGTGGAAGGCGTGGTGGTCTCGCTCTCCGCCAAGACCGGGCAGGGCTTGGAACTGCTGGAAGCAACCCTGCTGGAAATTGCGGGCTGGCAGGACGCGGAAGATACCTTTGTCGCCCGCGAACGCCATTTGCGGGCGATTGAGGCAGGCGCGCAACATCTTGCCTTTGCCCGCGCCGAACTTGAAACGCCCGCGCCGGCGCTTGAACTCTTTGCCGAAAACCTGCGCCTTGCCCAAAACGCTCTTTCGCAGATTACCGGCGAATTGACCCCGGATACCCTTCTGGGAGAAATTTTCAGCCGGTTTTGTCTGGGAAAGTAGCTACGGCATCAAGGGTATCTTGTCCGGCATCAGGAAGTAGTACGAGATTTTCTGCAACAGCATTTTGGAAAGCTGTTCCTTGTCGAGCTGGGTGACTTCCTTGTACAGGCGTACCGCCATGCCGGAAAACAAATCTACCAGATGCGGATCGAAATGGTTGTCCGCCTCTTCGCGCACGATGGCTATCGCCTCTTCGCTGGGCATTGGCTCTTTGTACGGACGGCGCGAAGCCAGGGCGTCGAACACGTCGACGATGGCAAAAATCCGCGCCACGAGCGGAATTTCCTCGCCTTTCAACTGCTTCAGATAGCCCGCGCCATCCACCCGTTCATGATGGTATTCGATCACGTCGCGCCCGGCGCTCAACCACCTTGACGGACGGACGATTTCCAGCCCCAGCGAGACGTGTTCCTTCATCACCGCGAATTCTTCTTCGGTCAGCTTGCCAGGTTTCAGCAATAGCGCATCGCTGATGCCAATCTTGCCAATATCGTGGAAAAAGGAACCCAGAATCAGGCGACGTATCTCATCGTTGCTCAGTTTTGCCGCGATTCCCAGTTGCAGGGCGTAATAGCAGACGCGGTAATTGTGCGTGCCGGTATCGGAATCGCGCTTGGCAATCGCCGTGCCGAGCGTTTCCGCCATCTCCAGATTGCCGCGCAGGACTTCATGCGAAGAGTGCAGCACCTTGCGGTTCAGCGACAGAATCATCGGATAGAACAGCGCCGCCGTCAGCAGAATCGCCGCCGCGACCATCAGCAACGCATAGCGGAAATCCTGCCGCAGTTGCTGGTCAATCCAGCGGGGCACGACGAAAACGCCATTCAGGATGCCGATCTGTTCCTTGGCCGCATTGAGAATCGGTACCTGAATATGCGCCACCATCATGTCTGCAGTACGGATGATGTGCCGATACCGCGCCGTATCGCGCGGAAAATCCTGCATCTTCGCCATCAGCTCGGCGCGTTGAGCGTCATAGCGCGGATTGGTGGTTTCCTTACGCAGATTCCATTCGTTATCGTACATCTGGGCGGAGACGCTGCGCCGGAACACGACCTCCAGAACCTTGGCGTAGATCGCCTCATCTCCCTGGTCGACCTTGGCGTTGGCAATTTCATCCGCCTGCGGCTCGGAAAGCGTCAAGACAAAATCATCCAGACTGCGTTCCATGATGAAATAAAACCCGGTGCCCGCCAGAAACAAGGCCAGAACAACAGCCAGCGCCAGCCGCCACAGAATCGCGGAAGAAATTTTCGTCATCATCTTTGCGTGACCTCAGCTACAAAACATCGCAATTCTAGTGCTGTTTCATGTAGGTTCCATGAAACGCCGCCGCGCAAAACAATCTTTTCAACCAGACTGAACGATTGGCGCAACATGGAATTAAAATGACGGGCTTCACAAGCCCTTGCGGATTTTTTACGCAGATTGCCGCAACCCCCGCGCAACCCTCAACCTATTTGAAGGAAGAACCCTTGAACACCCGCAAAACCTTCACGCCGCCTCCTGCCGGTTCCCGCCTGTTGATGTCCGGCAACGAAGCCATTGCCCGCGCCGTATGGGATGCGGGCGCGCGCGTCGCCGCCGCCTATCCGGGCACGCCTTCCACCGAAATTCTGGAATACATCGCGTATTACCCCGATCTCTACGCCGAATGGTCGGTCAATGAAAAAGTCTCGCTCGAAGTCGCCATTGGCGCTTCCCTCGCTGGGGCGCGCGGCTTTTGCGCGATGAAGCATGTGGGTCTGAACGTCGCATCCGACGCGCTGATGACGCTCACCTTAACCGGCGTGGTCGGCGGCCTCGTGATTGCGGTAGCTGACGACGTGGGCTTTTCCTCTTCGCAAAACGAGCAGGATTCCCGCTTCTGGGGACGTTTCGCGCACCTGCCCATTCTGGAACCCGCCGATTCACAGGAAGCCTACGAGATGACCCGGATTGCCTTCGATCTATCGGAGCGGTTCAGCGTCCCCGTCATTCTGCGCCTGACCACCCGCATCTGCCATGTGAAATGTCTGGTTGAAGTCGGCAAGCGCGAAGTCAAACGCGCCGCCAATGGCTTTGTCAAGAATCCGTCCCGCTGGGTCATGGTGCCTGCCAACGCGCAAAAGCGCGTCCCCGAAGTCTTTATCCGCGAAAAGGCGTTACACGCTGAAGCCGAAGCCTCCCCGCTCAATCGCCTGGAAGCCGGGAGTGATAGACGCGTCGGCTTTGTTACCTCCGGCCCCGCCTACATGCACGTTCGGGAAGCCTTTCCCGATGCGCCGGTGCTCAAACTCGGTCTCTCCTACCCCGTCCCAATAGACAAGGTACGCGAACTCGCCGCTTTGGTAGACACACTCGTCGTCGTTGAGGAAACGGAACAACTGCTTGAGACCGAAATTCGCGCCGCAGGCATTCAAGCACGCGGCAAAGACCTGTTGCCCGCCGCCGGAGAATTGCCGCCGCGTATCTT
>JAISSL010000090.1 GCA_031273145.1 Zoogloeaceae bacterium
TGTAGCCGCCTTTTCGGATGTCATCCGTGTCAATGTTACCCGTAACGGTGGGCAGGTTTTGCCGGGAGAGGGCGAGCAAGGTAGGGCCATCCGCGCGTTCGATGCCGGCAACCCAGGCCACTGCCGTTTCCACGGCATCGCAGGGTCGCCATACGTCGAGATTGGGAATCAGCCGTAAACTGGGGATGTGTTCGACGGGTTGGTGCGTGGGGCCATCTTCGCCCAAGCCGATGGAATCGTGGGTATAGACCATGATTTGCCGCTGGCGCATGAGCGCGGCCATGCGAATGGCGTTGCGGGCGTAGTCGGAAAAAACGAGGAAAGTGGCGGTATAGGGAATCAGGCCGCCATGCAGCGTCAGGCCATTGGCGATGGCGGTCATGCCGAATTCGCGCACGCCGTAGTAGCAGTAGTTGCCGCCTTCGTTTGCCGTCACGCCCCGGCTGCCCTTGACGAACGTCAGGTTGGAAGCGGCAAGGTCGGCAGAGCCGCCGAAGAGTTCCGGCAGATGGGAAAGCAGGGCGGCAATCGCGTTCTGGCTTGCTTTGCGGGTGGCGATGTTTTCCGCCTTGGCCTTGCAGGTGGCAATCATTTGGGCTGTCATTCTCTGCCAATCAGCAGGAAGTTCCCGGCGGATGACGCGGCGCTCGAATTCGGCGGCGAGTTCCGGGAAGGCGGCGCGGTAAGCGTCGAACCGCTGTTGCCATTCGGCTTCAAGCGCCGCGCCTTTTTGTCGGGCATCCCAGGCGGCGTAAATGTCGGCGGGAATTTCAAATGGCGGATACGACCAGCCGATCGCCTCCCGCATCGCGGCGACTTCATCCGCGCCCAGCGGCGCGCCGTGGCAGTCGTGACTGCCCGCCTTGTTGGGAGAACCCATGCCAATCACAGTCTTGCAGCAGATGAGCGTGGGTTTTTTCGTTTCCTTTCGCGCGATTACCAGGGCGGCTTCAATGGCTTGAGAATCATGACCGGGAACGTTGGGAATGACGTGCCAGCCGTAGGCTTCAAAGCGTTTGGGGGTATCGTCGGAGAACCAGCCTTCCACATGCCCGTCAATGGAAATTCCGTTGTCGTCGTAAAAAGCAATCAGCTTACCAAGGCCGAGCGTGCCCGCGAGAGAACAGGCTTCGTGGGAGACGCCTTCCATCATGCAGCCGTCGCCCATGAAAACGTAGGTGGCGTGGTCGACGAGGGTGTGGCCGGGGCGGTTGAATTCGGCGGCGAGCAGTTTTTCCGCAAGCGCAAAGCCGACGGCGTTGGCAATACCCTGTCCGAGCGGGCCGGTGGTGGTTTCCACGCCGGGCGTATGCCCGACTTCCGGGTGGCCGGCGGTTTTGGAACCGAACTGGCGGAAATTCTTGAGGTCGTCCATGGAAAGATCGTAGCCCGTGAGGTGAAGCAGGGCGTAGATGAGCATGGAACCGTGCCCGTTGGAAAGCACGAAGCGGTCGCGGTCTGCCCAGTGGGGATTGGCGGGGTTGTGTTTTAAGGCGCATCGCCAGAGGACTTCGGCAATTTCCGCCATGCCGAGCGGCGCGCCGGGATGCCCGGAGTTGGCCTTCTGGATGGCATCCACGGCAAGCGCGCGCAGCGCGCCGGTAATGGGATTTTGCAGGAAAGCGGGAACGTTTTGGGAAGGAGAAGGGGACATGCCGGTCACCGATGCAAAAGGAAAGGGCGCATTATCGTTCAATCCGGGGAATCAGGGAACAGGTGGCTTGTGAGGGTTGCGACGATTTTCTGGTCAGGGATTTTTAATTATTTGCATTCCACGCATTCCACATGCCACTCTTGGATGGTTGGTCGGGGTTGGCGATTGCCGACAGAACCTCTTGATCGGTCAGGGGGCGACCGAACTCACACAAGAGTACCTCAGAAGCTCCGGCTTGAAGCGCCATATCCCGGAAGGCTCGGCGTTCTACCTGGGTAAAACCGCCTTCTGGCGATCCAAGCGGATGGATGACAATGTGTGGCGCAATGGCCAGTAGTCTTACAATTGCCCGGATAGCAGGCGACTGTAGCAAATGATCAACCAGTAGAGCAGGGTTGCCCAGAATGCGTCTCACCTGATATTTGAGCAGTAGCTCGGCGACTTGGAAGTCAGAAGCCAGCGAGCGCGGATGGGTGAATGGATTGAGTATATCCGCAGGCTGGGAAGCTGCTGCCCGACGCGCCTCGGAACCAAACGCGAGAATTGTTGGCCTGGGGGACTTGCTAATCGCCAACTCAGGAACCTCGGCAATGGTCTTGCCGGTCTTGAGATTCTTCAATGTAAGCCGTTCGGGCGAAATCTGTATGTAAATGACGGGTTTTTTCAGGGCGGAAAACAGGGCAGAAAACATGGCATGACCTCATGGTGAGTTAAGCGGCCTGTAATGACAGAAGTATTGCCTAAGCTGCGGATGCTGTCAATCCTGTCGTGCTGGCGGATATGTCATGCGGAAATATGTTTCAATTTAAATTTGACTTGAATTTATTTTGCCTTCATGTATCATGACGCGCCGCGCTCGTTGAGCCGCAGAAAAACCCTCAAAAGAAAACCCTCAAAAAGAAAAATCATGCGCTATCGTTCATACCTTGCAATTTCTGTCTTCGGTTTGTTTTTGATGTCTGGCGCTCATGCCCAGAGTGACGTTACCCTCTATGGCGTGTTCGATGCCGGGGTTGAGCATTTCAACCATGCCCAGAATGGCGGCACCGTGACCCGGATGACGATGCTTTCTTCCAGCGTGCCTTCGCTTTTGGGGTTTCGCGGTTCGGAAGATTTGGGCAACGGGCTGAAAGCGGCCTTTGTGCTGGAAAACGGTTTTGCGCCGTGGCAGGGCACGCTATTGCAGAATGGCCGCTTTTTTGGTCGCCAGTCGACGGTTGGGTTGCGGGGAGATTGGGGACAGGTTGATTTGGGACGGCAGTGGACGGCAACCTTCCGGGCGGTGATTGACGCCGATGTGATTGGTCCGGCCTCTTTCAGCATGGCGGCGCTCGACAGCTACATTCCCAATGCGCGGGTCGACAACAGCATCTCTTACTATGGCACTTTCAATGGCTTGACCGTCGGTGGCGTGTATTCGTTAGGCCGCGATACGCAGCGGGCGGGTAATTGCGGCGGCGAACAGAACAACCGCGCCTGCAACGGCTGGTCGGCGCTGGTCAAGTACAACGCGCCTCAATGGGGAATCACGACGGCCTACGATGAACTTCGCGGCGGGGCGGGCGCAAACCCGATCACGGTTGTGCCGGGCGCGTCCGGCGTTGCCTTTGGACATTCCGGCGATAAAGATCAGCGTTACTACCTGAACGGTTACGCCAGAATCGCCAGCGTCAAGATCGGCGGCGGCTGGCTGCATCGGAACATCGAGGCGGAAGCTCGATCCCTGCACACCAATCTTTATTACCTCGGAGCCAGCCTGCCGGTCATCCCGAAACTGACGTTTGATGGTCAGTTCTCCTACATGGACAATCCTTCCTACGACACCAGGGCAATGCTTCTGGTTTTGCGGACAAGTTATGCGTTCTCGAAACGGACGGCGGCCTACATTTCAGTCGCGCAGATGAACAACCGGGGCGATGGTCCGGCCTATTCGGTCTCCGCCTCATCGCTCACGGTCAAGGCTCCAAAGCCCGGCCAGAACCAGATCGGCACACTCATCGGGTTAAGACATGCCTTTTAGTTGTCTTGCAGACGGCATGTCGTGCGGGCGGCATGTCGTGCGGGCGGCAGGTTGCCGCCCCTACCGGCAATCCAGAATTCTTGCCATTTGCGGGACACCCTTGCACTCTAAAAAACCTTGTAGGGGACG
>JAISSL010000169.1 GCA_031273145.1 Zoogloeaceae bacterium
AAGTGGGTGGAGTAGATTCTTGCGTTTACGTCGCCGCTTGCGCCGGCATGAATCCGTCCGCGCATGGGCGCGAAGCTGTAGATGTTGCCATCCGCGATCAGTTCCGCGCCGGGGCTGACAAAGGATGTCACCACCAGATCGCTATTCCGCGCATAGACCACCTGCCCGGAACGCAGGGGACGATCCAGAAACAGCACGTCCCGCGCAACCGGCGTGGCAGTTGGTTCTGCTGGGGTTGTCTCGTTAGTTGGCGCGACCGTACTCTCTACCGGGGCTTTTGCTTTCTCCATGCCGGGGAGTTCCGCCGTCGCCTGTATGCTTTCCTCTTCTTCTTGCTGCTTTTCTTCCGGCGCGATTTCGCTTACTTCCAGCTTTGCCTTGACGTGTTTCATCTCCTGCGCGAAGGCGGTAAGGCCGTTTGCTTCGGCTTCCCGCGTCAATTCGGGCGTAGCGCCCAGAATGCCCGCTATCTTGAGGCCGCATCCGGCAAACCCTGCTATCAGCGCCTTCCAGTCGGTCTGGGTCAAGGCGGCTTGTTGCGCGTCGGGCGGAATTTCGCTCACGTCCAGAAGACACGCCTTGCCGCCGAAAAAATCCCGGTTGCCGTAATTTTTTTCAGCCGCCGCAAGAATCACGGGCAGGGAAAGGGTTTGAAGGCGCACCATCAGGACGCTGACCGTGCTGCCCTTACAAACGAAAGGAGGTTTTTTCATGAGTTTCACCTATGCACATTTTTTGCCCTCTCCCTTTGAGGGAGGGTCAATACCTGGTTGCGTCTTCCCCTCGTCATTCCCGCATTGGCAGAAATCCAGCAAGGACATAGACATGGAATTTTCGCATGAAGGGATGATATACCTCTGTGTCCTGTCAGTGTGAAAAACCTGGATTCCCGCCTACGCGGGAATGACGGAGTGGTGCTGTTTTCATCCTTTTCTGGACGCAACAAAACATTGCCATTGCCATGAAGATTCAGCGGGACTGTCCCGGACAGCGTGGTCGTGCGATTCTGTTAAACTTTGCGCTTTGGCATCCGCGAAAGCTGCCCAGAATGACCCAATCTTGTCGACATCACGCTATATCTGGTCAAAAGAACTGGTCATCGTTTCCCGTCTGGCAGAAGCGCCTGTACGCGCTTGCCGCCTTGTTGCTGGTCGCGTTGAGCGTGCCTGCAAGGGCGGACTGTGAGCAGGTGGGAACATACGATCCGGTCACAGGTGAGTGCATAGAGTATGAGAAAGACCCTCGGCTGTTGCCGCCGCCACCCTACCGGAACGAGCGGTTCGCGGTGACGGACAACCCGTATTGCGATATTGCCGTCGAGTACCCTGTGTTCTCGATTCCCACACTGGACAAGAAAATCAAGGATTGGGTTATGAGCCGCGTCAAGATGTCGCTTGAAGATTGCCCCAACGAAACAACGCCAGAAGAAGACCGCTATCCCGAAAGGCTTTACATTGGTGCCAAGGTGCTTCGGCCTTCCAGTTGTGTTCTTGTCGTTTATTTCGGTATAAGCATCCAAGGTGGCGGTGGTGTTCCCTACATGTTCAACAATGCCTTGAACTACGATCTGGTTCGCCATACCTTCCTGAACCTGAAGGACTTATTTGAAAACTCCGCGCCCATGCAGAAAGGCGGAAGCGTCTGGACAGGCGAAGCAGGCTTTCCTTTAAACGAAGAATCCCCTTATTTTCTGATTCCAGGCGGCATTATGAGCCATCGTAGCGGCTTTGGCGGCAACGATTTTCCATATGGTATAGGCATGGAACAACTCCAACCCTACCGCCCTGTCCAACGCTACTGGAGTCGCGAGGGTTGCCCACCCTGATTGATTCGCCATAGGTCAATGAAGAATAAGGCATGACGATTTGGCAGGACTTCCCTAGAATATCGGCTTACTGAAATTCAACTGGGCAGATGATGGAATCTTTCTCCCGTATCTACAACGCGCCGGGCGGCACTGGCATTGTTTTTGTCCTTATCGTCATCATGGCGCTGAC
This sequence comes from Zoogloeaceae bacterium, assembly GCA_031273145.1. Taxonomy (GTDB): domain Bacteria; phylum Pseudomonadota; class Gammaproteobacteria; order Burkholderiales; family Rhodocyclaceae; genus Azovibrio. The sequence continues at coordinate 1,998 of JAISSL010000169.1, forward strand.
TTTTCTGCTGCGTTTCGTCTTGCCCGCGCTCGTGCTCTGGTTCGACTTGCAGCGGGCGAGCCGTAGCCTTGCAAGGCTTCTGCCCGATTCGCCTTCCCTTGGACGCATCGCGGATGAAGTCATGGCTTCGCCGCGTCTCTCCCACGCCTGGCGCGAATACGCGCAAACCCTGCACCGGCAAAAGACCGCCAACGGCGAGCGCATCCGCGCAACTTCCGCCGCCGGCCATTTTTTCTCGGTCGCGCTGCTGGTGGAAGCGCCGCTCAGAGCCGGGTTTTACCGGCATCTGCCGGGGATATTGACAGGCTTGGGGATTATCGGAACCTTTGCGGGGCTGATTGCGGGGCTTTCAAATTTCGAGGTCAATAGCGATACCGAAGTGGTGCGGTTGAGTTTGCGGAATCTGATTCAGGGCGTAGGCCACGCCTTTCAGGTATCCGCCATCGCCATTTCGCTGGCGATGCTGACGACGTGGCTGGAAAAATCCCTGCTTTCCCTCTGTTCGCGGCATGTGATGCAACTGGCGGAAGGTCTGGATAGTCTCTTTGAAGGCGGGGTGGAAGAAGAATATCTGGCGCGTCTGGTGCTGGCGAGCGAACACGCCGCGCGGCAGGCGGCGGAATTGAACAAGACCTTGGGCGGCGGCAAACGGGAAGAAAAAAAGGAAGAAAAGCGGGAAGTCAGAAGTCAGACGAATCTGGCGGAACAAATCGCAACGATCGTTGCCCAAAGCCTGCGCGAACCGCTCTTGAGGATGGCGAATGCGGTCGAGCGGGCGACAAGCATGAACCAGAACGCAACCACTCCCCAAAGTCTGGAACCGCTCCTGGCCGGATTCATGGAAAAGATGGAAGGGCAATGGAACAAGAGCGGCGGCGGGCTGGAAAAGCTGCTCGCGCAAAATGCCGAGACAATGAAACAGATGGCTTCGGAATTGGGGCGCGTGATCGGGCGGGTGGATACCATCGGGCAGGGCGCGGTCAGCACGGCGGCGGCGGGTCTATCCAACGCGGGCGCAAAGGTAGGGCAGGCGGCGGCGGATTTTTCCGGCGCAAGCGATGCCCTACGCGCGGTTTCCTCCTCTTTGGCGGAAGCCGCAACCAGGGCGAGCGAAGTGGTGCGCGATGGCGCGGATAGTCGCAACGCCTTCAGGACAATCCTCGCGGATTTGCGCCTCGTGCTGGACAATGCCCGCCGTGAAGCGAGCATGACGACCGAACTGGTCGAAGGGATGGAAGCGGCGGCGGCGGCTTTGTCTTCTGCCAGAACCGAGGCGGCGCATTATCTGGAGGGGGTCAATGAGGTGCTGACGAAAGCGCATGTGAGCTTTGCCGAAAATATCGAGCGCACCTTGAGGGAAGGGAACAGCCAGTTTCACAAGGAAGTGGCGCTGGCGGTGGATTATCTGCGCGGCGCCATTGAGGAACTGGGCGATACCCTGGAAAATCTGGCGGGGAAAAGATGAGCCTTTCTCTGCGCCGTTCGCCGCCAGAGGCGGAAAGCCAAGACGTTGCGGAACAGCCGTTCTGGATTTCCTTTTCCGATTTGATGACCGCGCTGATGGCGCTGTTTCTCGTTGCCATGAGCGTGGCGCTGCTCTCCATTACCCAGGAAATCGCCCAGAGCGAGGACGAAAGGGCGGAACGTCTGGATGAGATAGACAGCTTCTTGAATCAGCTACAAAAAGTGACGGAAGAAATTCCCGGCGTCGTCGTGCGGGGACGGGTCATTGATTTTGGCGACCGCGCCCGCTTTGCCACCAACAGTCATCAGCTTTCTTCCGAACAGGCGGTGCTGCTACGCGAAGTCGCGCCGCGCGTGCTGGAACTCGCCCGCAATCCGCTGGGGCAAAAATGGCTGAAACGCATTGTCGTGGAAGG
>JAISSL010000246.1 GCA_031273145.1 Zoogloeaceae bacterium
CTTTTATGAAACTGCGCGAATACATCGGAATAGGCTCTGCAATCGCAGTAGTGGAGATATTGACAATCTGTAGCGCGTTGTACAACGGCCTCCGCGAAGGCTTTGCGCACTTTTATCAGCCTTGCGAGCTTACCACTGACAGGGAGGGGAACCTCTATACGGCCTATGCGAGAGGCAACGAAATCAGCAAGAGGACACCCAGCGGAGAGTCCACCACCCTTGCGGCTGGAGAGTCGGGCTTTGCCGACGGGCAGAAAGGTACTGCACAGTTTGCTTGGCTTAAAGGCATCACAGTAGATGCGGCAGGCAATCTCTTTGTGGCAGATTATCATCGTATCCGAAAGGTCACACAGAATGGAGAAGTCAGCACCCTTGCAGGCGGTGAGAAAGGCTTTGCCGATGGCAAGGGAAGCGCCGCCCGGTTTAAGTCCCCGCGCGGCATTGCAATTGACGCAACGGGCAACCTCTATGTGACGGATACGGGCAACCGCCGCATTCGCAAAGTCACGCCAGATGGAGAAGTCACCACGCTTGCGGGCAGCAGACAAGGTTTTGCCGATGGGCAGGGAGACTCTGCCCGGTTTGATTGGCTTGGAGGCATTGTAATTGACGCAACAGGCAACCTTTATGTAATGGATTGCGGTAACCGTCGCATCCGTAAGGTGACACCAGCGGGCGTTGTCAGTACCCTTGCGGGCAACGGCGAGAAAGACTTGTTCGTCTGCGCCCCCTCGAAAAGCATCTCGCGGTTTTGGGGTAGTAACGGAATCGCAATGGATGCGGAAGGCAACCTCTATGTGCCAAGCTGGGGCGGTATCCACAAGGAAGGCAACCGCTATGTGCCAGACTGGGGCGGTATCCACAAAATCACGCCCACGGGAGAAATCAGCACCCTTGCGAGAGACAGCAAGGACGACGCGACAAAACCTCGTTCCTTTTCTAGTATCGCAATTGACGCGGCGAACAACCTCTATGTATTGGAGAGCCGTGGCAATTCCTGTACAGTGGAAATCCTCCGCCTGTAAGTTTTACCATGATGCCTACCCTTCCCGCCGCCCCGCGCATTTTGCTCATTAAGACTTCCTCGATGGGGGATGTCATTCACAATCTGCCGGTTGTAAGCGATTTGCTTCTCCACTTTCCGGCGGCGCGGATTGATTGGGTCGTGGAAGAATCCTTTGCCGACATTCCCCGGCTGCATCCCGGCGTAGGCGACATTCTTACGGTAGCTTTTCGGCGCTGGAAAAAGCATCTTTTCTCCTTGGCAACCTGGCGGGAAATGGGCAAAGCGCGCGCAATGCTTGCCGCGCGGCAATACGATGGCGTGCTGGATACCCAGGGACTCATCAAAAGCGCCCTGATTGTGCGCTACGCCAAGGGAAAAAAAATCGGCCATGCCGCCGATTCTGCCCGCGAACCGCTGGCCGCCCGCGCCTATGACACGCGCTTTAGCATTCCGAAGCATCTGCACGCCGTCGAACGCAATCGCCTTCTGGCGGCGGCAGCTTTCGGCTACGACCTCTCAGAAAGCAAACCGGACTACGGCCTTGCCCTGCCAGTCCGGGAGAATAGCGATTCCGTCGTCTTTCTCACCGCTTCCAGTCTGGATGACAAGCTCTGGCCGGAGACCCGCTGGATCAACCTGGGGCGGGCGCTCGCCATGAAGGGATTGACCGTGCTTCTGCCCGCCGGTTCTCCCGAAGAACGGCGACGCGCCACCCGGATTGCCAGCCAGATTCCCGGCGCGCAGTCCGTCCCGCCGATGCGGCTGACCGATCTTGCCACGCTCCTTGCCAATGCCCGTTTTGCCGTCGGCGTGGATACCGGCCTCTCCCACCTTGCGGCGGCGGTCGGAGTGCCGACCCTCGTGCTGCATACCGTTACCGACCCGGAACGCACCGGCGTATTCTGCCGACAATGGCATCAAAATCTGGGCGGAAAAAACCAGTCCCCGGACGTACAGGCCGCGCTCACCGCGCTTGCGCCCCTTTTACCATCCGCCACATCCCCATGATAGCCCGCATTTTCTACAGCCTTCTTTTTTATCTGGCAACGCCGTTCATCCTGCTGCGCCTTTTCTGGCGCGGCAGAAAACAGCCCGGTTATCGGCAGGAATGGCGGGAACGCTTCGCCTTTTACCGCGCTCCGTGCCTTCGCCCTTCGCAATTGCCGCTCATCTGGCTTCATGCCGTATCCGTGGGCGAGACCCGCGCCGCCAAACCGCTGATTGACGCGCTGCTGGAACGCTATCCCAGGCACAAACTGCTGATTACTTCCATGACCCCCACCGGCTTTGCGACGGCGCTGGAACTTTACCGGCATGAACCGCGTATCCTGCAAACCTGGTTCCCCTACGACCTGCCCGATGTGGTGTGGCGCTTCTTCAGGCATTTTCAGCCCGCGCTTGGCATTCTGCTGGAAACGGAAATCTGGCCGAACCTGCTGCGCGAAGCCGCTCGCCGCAAGATTCCGGTCGTGCTGGTAAACGCCCGACTTTCAAGCCGTTCCGCCCGCGCCTATGGCAAAATCGCGCGGGTTATCCGTCCGGCGTTGCAGTGTCTTGCCGCCGTTGCCGCGCAGAGCGAAGCGGACGCCAACCGGCTCGCCATCCTTGGCGCGCCGAATATTCATATCTGCGGCAATCTCAAATTCGATCTCGCGCCTGACCCTGATTTAATGGTGCTTGGGGAGAGCTGGAAACTGCCCCGTCCCATCTGGCTTGCCGCCAGTACCCGCGAAGGCGAAGAGACGCTCCTGCTCGCTCTGCAAAAGGAACTCTGCAAAACCCCGGCGCGTCCTCTTCTTGTTCTGGTTCCCCGCCATCCGCAACGCTTTGATGCCATTGCCCAATTGATTGCCCAGCAGGGGCTGACCTTTTCCCGCCGCTCACAAGACTTGCCGGACGCGAAAATCGAAGTCTGGTTAGGCGATAGCATGGGCGAAATGCCTGCTTACTACCGGCTGGCGGATGTAGCCTTTATTGGCGGCAGCCTGCTTCCGCTTGGCGGACAGAACCTGATTGAAGCCGCCGCCTGCGGCTGTCCCATTCTCATTGGTCAACACACTTTCAATTTCGCGCAGGCAACGGAAAATGCCATTGCCGCTGGCGCGGCTAAACGGGTTGCAAACGCGCCGGAATTGGGAGAAGAAATCGCCAAACTGCTTGCCAACCCCGCCGAACTCCAGGCCATGCGCGAAGCGGCGCTCACCTTCGCCCGCCAGCATCGCGGCGCAACCGAACGCACCTTGTGCCTTTTAGAGCAGTTTGTTGCTTGAATCACAGCCATTTTTTACCGAGAAATTGCCATGCCTTTTAATCCACCCCCCACCACCCGCCGCCGTTTTTTGGCATCTTTCTTGTCTCTGGCGGCGGCTCCGGCAGAGGGTTTTTCGCTGTCCGGCAAGAAAAGAGCGCGTGATCTTGGCAAGATATATGCGTATCTTCAAGATGTCGACTTGCGTATCAAGGAAACAGGAGATAAACGCATAACGATCAAGAATGTCATTTTCTCAGGTGAGAGCTTTAATGGCGAGTGGGGGCGCTTCGATTTTGTTGAATGTGAGTTCACTGGCCAATATAAAATTCAGCTTGACTGGCTAGTGAAGTGTACTTTCACAAATTGCAGTTTCAAGGAATTTGTCATACTTGGAAACGCAAGAGATGTTAAATTCATAAATTGTGATGTGTCCACGAATGGATTAGGTGGAGTTCGTTTCCGTAGCGGAAGTACAGGTCTTGTATTTGAGTCCTGCACATTTCGTAATTCTAGGTATGACCGTAATAAAGTTGGGAGTGTTTCCAGTGAGGGAGAAATTTCATTTATTGATTGCAAGGCAGATGGTTTTGCTCTGGGAGGGTATAAAAAACTGGTATTGAGGAAATGTGTTTCGGTTAATGGATATCTCGATACAGATTTTCCCGGCTTATACGAAGACATAAGTCAGATGCCTTATTCCGATTTTCTGCTGGAGGACTGCGATTTCACACGCGGAGTGGATGCGACAAATCTCAAACTCAACAATTTCATCATGAGGAATTGCGAGGTTGGTGTGTTTGAGACTGCGAGAGGCACCGTGCGGGGCGATATGCTGATTGAAAGCATCAAGGAGGGGCATCTTGATTTTTCTCGCACTGATTTTCAAGGGAAACTTACGGTAAGAAATTGTTCATTCTTTAGGCTCCATGATGGACATTGCTTTTGGTGTCCGAGTGTTGTTGTTCCCCATACACTCATTGAGAATGTCGTTTGTGGTACTGATCCTGCAAACATTTCTGGGTTTACCAACAAAATGACGGAAGAAAAGCGTTTGCCCGTGACGAAAAATAAATCTACCATCATCCGCGATTGCCATATTCCGCATCTCCATTTAGA